>NZ_JAYMZR010000048.1:0-53598 GCF_035828615.1 Streptomyces sp. H27-D2
CTTCTCCTGGCCGCGCCACCACGAGCGGAACGACTCCGCCGGGATCGCGGGAGTATCCCGGCTGTCCGTCCAGGCCGCGGCCGGGCCGGGGACCGGGATGCGCTTGGGGATCAGACGGCGGGTGGCAGACGCCGTGCGCTGGGCCGCGGCGAGGCGGCGGGGGTTCTCCAGGACCCAGCGGGCGCCCCTCATCGCGGTGCGCTCAGCCGCGTGGCCCTTGCCGGTTTCGGCGATGCGTTCGCGCAGGTGGACGAGGACTTCGGGGATGTCGATGGCGACGGGGCAGACGTCGTAGCAGGCGCCGCACAGCGTGGACGCGTACGGCAGCGACGCGTCCACCTCGTTCTGCGTGCCGCGCAGTTGCGGGCTGAGGATCGCGCCGATCGGGCCGGGGTAGACCTGGCCGTAGGCGTGGCCGCCCGCGCGTTCGTAGACCGGGCAGACGTTGAGGCACGCGGAGCAGCGGATGCAGCGCAGGGCCTGCCGGCCGACGGTGTCGGCGAGGGTGTCGGTGCGGCCGTTGTCGAGCAGTACGAGGTGGAAGTCCTGCGGGCCGTCGGCGTCGGTGGTGCCGGTCCACATCGAGGTGTAGGGGTTCATCCGCTCCGCTGTGGAGGAGCGCGGCAGGGTCTGTAGGAAGACTTCCAGGTCCTGCCACGTGGGCACGATCTTCTCGATGCCGACGACGGAGATCAGCGTCTCGGGCAGCGTCAGGCACATCCGGCCGTTTCCCTCGGATTCGACGACGACCAGCGTGCCGGTCTCGGCGACCATGAAGTTCGCGCCGGAGATGCCGACCTTGGCGCGGAGGAACTTCTCCCGCAGGTGCAGCCTGGCCGCGTCGGCGAGTTCGGCGGGCTCGTCGGTGAGGTCGTCGGGGGCGGGGCGGCCCCAGTCGCCCATCTTCTCGGCGAAGATGTCGCGGATCTCGCCCCGGTTGCGGTGGATCGCGGGGACCAGGATGTGCGAAGGACGGTCCTCGCCCAGCTGCACGATCAGCTCCGCGAGGTCCGTCTCGTAGGCCGCGATGCCCTCGGCTTCCAGCGCCTCGTTGAGACCGATCTCCTGGGTGGCCATGGACTTGACCTTGACGACTTCGAGGCGGTCCGGATCGCTGACGGGCGGGTCACTGGCGGGCAAGTCGGTGGCCTTGCCCCCGGCCCCGGCTCTACCTCCGGCCCCGCCCCCGGCCCCCCGCGTCGCCTTCACCAGATCCGCCACGATCCGGTTGGCCTCCCCCGCGTCGGACGCCCAGTGCACCGTCCCGCCCGCCTTGGTGACCGACTCCTCCAACTGCACGAGGTAGTGATCGAGGTGCCGCAGCGTACGGTCCTTGATCGCCGCGCCGGCGGCCCGCAGCTGCCCCCAGTCGTCCAGTTCGGCGACGGCTACGGCCCGCTTGTCGCGGATCGTGCGCGTCGCGCGCCGCAGGTTCTCCCGCAGGGTGGTGTCGCGGACCGCTTCCTTCGCGGCGACCGGGAAGGACGGGTACGACGGGAAGGACGGCATGCCGAGCGGAACGGCGCTCATCGGGTTGCTCCTTCGCTACCGGTGACGACGGAGAGGCCGGAGCCGCCGGTGACGACGGAGACCGGAGCCGGCCCGTCCGCCCAGTGGGCCCCGAGCGGGTCCTCCTCCGTCGCGGCCAGGATCTCCGCGATGTGCAGCGGCTCGATGGCCGTGCGCTGCCGGGAGATCGTGCCGCCGATGTGCAGCAGGCAGGAGTTGTCGGCGGCGCACAGCACCTCCGCGCCGGTGGACGCGGCGTTACGGACCTTGTCGGCGCCCATCGCGGCGGACACGTCCGGGTTCTTCACCGCGAAGGTGCCGCCGAAGCCGCAGCACTCGTCGGCCCCCGGCAGCTCGACCAGCTCCAGGCCCTTGACGGCCTCCAGCAGCCGCCGGGGCCTCTCCCCCAGGCCCAGCATCCGCAGGCCGTGGCAGGTGGGGTGGTAGGTGACCCGGTGCGGGAAGTACGCCCCGACGTCGGTGACGCCGAGCACGTCCACCAGGAACTCGGTCAGCTCGTACGTCTTGGGGACCACCGGCGCGAGCGCGTCGGCGAGCTCCTCGCCGCGCCCCTCCGCGCGGGCCCGCTCGCCGAGCCGGGGGTAGATGTCCCGGACCATCGCGACGCAGGAGCCCGAGGGGGTGACGATCGCGTCGTAGTCCGCGAAGACCTCGGCGTAGCGCCGGGCCAGCGGCTCGGACTCGTGCCGGTAGCCGGTGTTGTAGTGCGCCTGGCCGCAGCAGGTCTGGCCCATCGGGAAGTCCACCCGCACTCCCAGCCGGTTGAGCAGCGCGACCACGGCCTGACCGGTGCGCGGATAGAGCGTGTCATTGACACAGGTGAGGAACAGAGCGACACGCATCGCGACTCCCTCGGCGTCCGGCCTCGGGGTGGGGTCGGACGGGTGCGAACAGAAACTGGACAGAGGCCGGACAGAAACCGGACAGACGGCACCGGTGCGGCCGGAACTTGGGAACGCCCCGGCGCATCGATCTTCAAGCTCCATGAGATCACCCGGCGGGCGGCAGGGGTAGCCCTGTGGACAGTAGCGGTACCGGGGACTCCGGTTGCCGGGCGCTCGGAGCCGCCCTTCGCGGCAGACGCCGAACCGCCGCCGCGTGCCCGGAACACCCCCGCCCGCCCCACGCGGCCGAATCCGGCGGCGGCCGGGTTTCACGGCTGCCGGGGCCCCCGACGGGGTACAAGACCAAAGCGTCGGAGCGGGCGCCGGAGGGGGAGCGAATGGCTGGGAACGAACGGACGTCGCGCGCGGTCGTGGTCGCGGTGGAGCAGTACCAGGGCGGTTCGTCATGGAACCTGGACGGGCCGGTACGGGACGCCCTGGGCTACGCCCGCTACCTGCTCGACACCGGGCTCGACGCCGATCAGCTGACCCTGCTGCTGTCACCGCTGCCGCACAACGTCGCCGAGGCCGAGCGGCTCGGCCTCCCGTACCGCCCTGCCGACCGGGAGACCGTACACCAGGTGCTCTTTCGCGAACTCGCGCCCCACCGGGGCGACTTCCTGTTCGCCGCCTGGTCCGGGCACGGGCTGGTGGACCCGGAGGGGCGGCGGCGGCTGCTCTACGCGGACGCCGTGCAGGACGACATCCGCAGCCTCGACCTGGACGCCGCGCTGTCCGCCTACCGCTCCGACCTGGTCCCCGCGTTCCCGCGCCAGCTGTGGCTGATCGACGCCTGCCAGATATTCACCGACCCCTCGCGGTTACGCGGCTCGCTGCGGCCCGACCCGGTGCCGACCGGCAGGCTGCGCGGCAGACCCGGCCAGCACGCCCTGTTCGCCTGCGCCCCCGGCGGCACCGCCCGCAACGAGGCCGCCGCCCGGTCCGGGACCTTCAGCACCGAGGCGCTGAACCTGCTCCGTACCGGACAGCGGAAGGGGGACTGGCCGCCGGCCCCTGACGTGCTGACCGACGCGCTGCACGAGCGCTTCGCGTCGCTCGGCCGCGACGGGGCGCCGCAGCAGATGCCCACGTACTTCTGGCACGCGGGCCCGCGCGGCGAGCGCGAGTGGTGGGGCGAACAGCCCGCCGAGCGGTCCAACGGGTCCAACGGAGATGCTGCCGGCCAGCCCACGCGCGCGGGCGGCGCGCGTCCCTCTCGCGAGCAACGCATCGGTCTGGTCAAGGCATTGGAGTCCGTCCCGGTGCTCGCCGACCCCAACTCACGGGGCGCGGTCATGGGGATGCTCGCGCCGGAGATCTCCGGCAGCCTGCCGCGCTCGCCGATCACCCGGATCGACCTGATCGGGCTGGTCGACACCTGTTTGTCGTTCCCCGAGGGCCTCGCGGACCTGTGGGAAGCCGTCAGCTCGGCGGACGGCGGCACACTGGCCGTGGAGCAACTCGGGCGGGTGCTAGGGGACTTCCCCGGCTATACTGAACGGTCGGCCGACAGAGCGCCCTGACGGCCCCATGACAGCTCCATGACGGCCCCACAGCAGCGCCAGGACATGGCGCGGGTGCGCCCCATGCCCGGCCCGCGGCGGGCCCGCGCCCGCCCCACGTCCGCCCCGCGCCCGCCGCACTGTCCGAAAGGATGTCCGAGACACAGGGTTTCCGGCCTGGTGACGCGGGGACATCATGGAAACAGCGGGTCGGCTCGACCCGGAGGGTGGGAGGCAGCGGCACGATGGACCAGTCCGGCACCGCTATCGAGTCCGAACTTCTTGATCTGACGGGGGTCACGCTTGAGGAGTTACGCCAGCACCGCAGTCCCGAGCGCGACGACGCCGAACGGCGATTGCTCCAGGATCTCTGCCATCCGGCGACCAACCTCGGTGACAACACGTCGAGTTGGAAGATCTGACCCGGCCGCCGAGCGCCGGGAAGGATCCTTCTGTGCCCCATGAGCAGCAGACCGAGCCGCCCGCCCCGCCCGCTCGGCGGCACGCGCTCGCACCGCGCCACTTCGACGCCCTCGCCGCAGGCGGCGGGGGCGCGTCCGCGATGGCCCACCTGTGGAGCGGTGAACGCAGCCATCGACTGCTACTGCTGGACCTGCTGCTGAAGACCGTGGCCGACCGGCCGGACGCCACGGGCTCGCTGCCGCCGGTCAGCCGCGCCTGGGAGCTGCTGATAGCCGCCGAGCGCCGCGACCGCGCGGTCACCGACCGGATTCTGCTGCTGCCGGAGACCGGGCTGTGGCTCATCCACTCACTGCTGCGGCTCCAGAAGAAGCGTCCGGCGCCCGACGAACCACCGCTGTGGATCGACGTGTGCCATCTGCACACCGTCGCCGCCGCCGCGGCGATCCGGGCCGGCCTCGACTTCTCGCTCCGGGTGCCCGCCCGCTCCGGCGCGGTCTGGCTGCCCTCGGTCGGCCGCGCCTCGCTGCCGGACACGGTCGCGTGGGGAGCGGCGGAGGTGACGTTCCACGGCGGCGTGCTGAACATCCGCAGCGAGGACGGCAACGTCCGCTTCCCGCCGCCGCTCAGCCGGGCCCGCCCCGGCTGGGAGCCGCCCCGCACCCTCACGCTCGAACGCGCGGCGGCCCCCGAAGACCCGCTGTCCATCGACGATTCGGCCGCCCCCGAGGGCTCCGCCGGCTCGCCGGCCCCCGGCGACGTCTTCCTCGACGACCTCAGCTCCTACCGCATCTTCCCGGTCCAGCCGAGCTACCCGCAGCGCGAGTGCCTCTCCGACGAGTCGGCCGGCCGCTGGACCACCCTGCTCAACGAGGCGTGGCCGCTGCTGTGCCGCACCGACCCGCAGTCCGCGGAGGACATCGCCGCGTGCCTCCGTACGATCGAGCCGCTCTCGGCGAAGGAACGCTTCCGGCTGCGCAGCGCCACCTCGGGCGACGGCATCGGCGGCGTCGCCACCTCCGAGCCGTCCGACGCCGCGCAGTGCGCCGCCGTGCTGACGCACGAGATCCAGCACAGCAAGCTCAGCGCGCTGATGCACATGCACCCGCTGCACAGCGAGGAGAACGCCGCCCGGCTCTACGCCCCCTGGCGCGACGACCCCCGGCCGCTGCGCGGGATGCTGCAAGGGGCCTACGCCTTCACCGGAGTGGCCCGGTTCTGGCGGGCCCGGATGCTCGACCCGGCGACGGTCGGCGAGGACGCCATTCTGGCCAGCTTCGAGTTCGCGCTCCGGCGCAACCAACTGCGGCGCGCCCTGAAGCGCTTGGCCGCAGACCGGGCCCTGACCCCGCTGGGGCGGCGGCTGGTCGAGAAGCTCACCGGGACGGTCCTGCGCTGGGAGACCGACCAGGTCCCGCCGGACGCCCTCGCCGAGGCCGAACACGCGGCGGACGACCACGCGATGAGCTGGCGGCTGCACCACCTCGCGCCGCACCCCTCCCTCCTGGACGCCGCGGTACGGAGCTGGCTCAAGGCCGCCGAAACGGGGCCGTCAGCCGGGACCGCGGGCTCGTCCGCGACAGGAGCCGACCCCGAAGCCGCGGAGCCACCCGCGGCGGCGTTACGGATGGACGACTTCCCCGGCCCGCGCCTGGACCCGGACGCCTTTGCGCGCCACCTGGACTCGCGGACCGTGCTGCGCCGGATGCGGCTGACCGAGCCGATCCTCGACAAGCTGCGCGACACCCCGGACGGGATCGGCGCGATCGTGTCCGGCGCCCGGATGTCCGACCTCACGCTGGTCACCGGGGACGCGGCAGCCGCGCGGCGGCTCTACACCGCCGAGATCATGGCGGCGAGCGCCCCGGACGCACCACCGCCGGACGAAGGCGGCGGCACCCGACCGTCGGCCGCCGCCTGGGCCGGTCTACGGCTCGCGCTGGCCGACCGGGACGGCCGGCAGCCGGCCGTCAGAGCCCTGTCGACCTGCCCGGAGCTGGTACGCGACGTGCACAGCGCCGTACGCGAGAAGGCCCGGGAGGCGACCGACCCGGTGGCGGTCGCGACCTGGCTGGGCCGGGCACTGCCCGAAGCGCGCTGACCCGAACAGCGCTGCGGGCACTTGTACGAGGCGTGTCAGCACGAGGCGTGTCAGCACGAGACGTGTCAACACGAGGCGCACCGGCATGAGGCGTACCGGCACAGGCGTACAGGCACGAAACGCACTGCCCCAAGCCGACGCTGCCTCGACGGGACGTGCCCCGAGGCGGCACAGCCTCGACGCGACAAAGCCCCGGGGCGACCACCGCATACGTGATCGCCCCGGACACCCGTACCAGCTACCAGCCCCGCCCGCCCTACATCGGCATCGGGTCCGCGTCGCAGTTCGCCCGCCGCCACGCGGCCGCGTCCTCGTACGCCGGGTGGGCCACGCCCAGCCTGGCCTTCATGCCCTCGACGGCCCTCGCGTGCATCGCCTCCGCCTCGTCGAGGCGGCGCAGCGCCCTGAGGTCGGCGGCGATGTTGCTCATCAGCGCCAGCGCCGAGGGGTGGTCCTCGCCGAGGGTGCGCACGGTGGCTTCCAGCGTCCGCTCGTCCAGCTCCAGCGCGCCGGCCGCCTCGCCCTGCGCGAACATGTCGCTGGCCAGGTTGGTGGCGCACACCAGGGCGGTGGGGTGCGTCTCGTCCAGCACCTGGTGGGCGCGCTCCAGCGCCGACTCGTTGAGCGCGCGCGCCGTGCCCACCTTGTTCAGCAGCCGCAGGGTGATCGCGAGGTCCACGTCGGCCGCGATCGTGTACGGGTGATTCGGCCCGAACACCTCCTGGTAGAGCCGGCTCGCCTCCTCGCCCAGCCGCAGCGACTCGTTGAGGTCGCCCGTCTGCCGCAGGTCCACCGACAGGTTCAGCGAGGCGACCAGCGAGTCGGGGCTGCGCCGTCCGTAGCGCTCGCCCAGCGTCTTGCGGGCGTGCCTGCTGAGTTCGAGGGCGCCCGTGTGGTCGCCGGCTTTGCGGCGGGATACGGCCAGCCGGGTCGCGGCCCGCAGGGTGTGCGGGTTCATCTCGCCGAGCAGCCCGCGGTACTTGTCGGTGATGCCCTCGAAGAGCTGCGCGCCCAGGGCGTAGTCGCCCAGCTCGCGGCGGTCGATCGCGAGGCCCATCTCGGTGATCAGGGTGACGAAGACCTGGTCGCCGTACATCTGGACCTTGCGCCGCCAGGTCTCCTGGTCCAGTTCCAGCGCGCGCCGGAAGTTGCCGTTCGCGCGCAGTCCGACGCCCAGGTTGTGGGCGTGCAGCAGCGTCTCGGGGTCGTCGTCCCCGTACGAGCGCAGCGCCCGCTCGTAGACCTCTTCGTCGAGCGCGAGGGCGGACCGGAAGTCGCCCTGGGCCCGCCGGTCGGCGGCGACCTGGCCCATCACGGCGAGGAGTTCCTCCTCCGCCTCGGGGCCCAGCCGCTGGGCCTCGGCGAGCATCCGCTCGCCCAGCACGGCGGCCTCGTCGTAGCGGCCCATCGTCCAGAGCACGAAGCGCAGTTGCCGGGCGAGCAGCATCGTCTGCTGGTCGTCGGCGCCGAACCGCTCCCGCCAGATGTCGTACGCGTTCTGGGCGAAGGCCCGCGCGCCCTCGTGGTCGCCCCAGTAGAAGAGGTAGCTCGCGACGGTGATGACCATCTGGCGGACGTTGCGGGACTCCGCGTGCACCGCGTCGGAGACCACCACGTGCGGGTACAGGTCGCCGAACCGCTGCCAGTGCTCCGGGTCCTGCGGGTCGCGAGGGGTGTTCGCGGTGAGCAGCAGATGCGCGCCGTGCCGCATCTTCTTGCGCTGCTCCTCGGACATCCGGGCGATGAGCACCGCCTGCACCAGGCGGTGCATCTGGATCGAGTTGTTCCGGTGGTCGATCTTCGCGAGCGAGTAGCGGTTGATCTCCCGGATCGCCTTGGCCAGCCGCAGCGGGTCGGTCAGCGCGCGGTCCAGGTCGGGGGCGATGGGCTCGACGGCCGCGCCGGAGAACAGCGAGCGAGCGATCGGCTCGGGCGCGAAGTAGGCGCAGACCTGGAGGAGTTGCAGCGCCGCCGCGTTCTTGCGCTCCAGGTGGTCGAGGGAGACGTTCCAGGCGGTGGCCACCGTCTGCTCGTACTGGGTCGGCGGGGAGACGGTCATCAGCTCCGCGCGCTTCTCCTCGAACAGCCGCAGGTACTCGGCGGCCGGCATGCCGGTCTCGGCGCGCCAGGCGGACGCCTGCTCGACGGCGAGCGGCAGATCCCCGAGCACCTGGGCGAGCTGGTCGGCTTCCGCGTCGGGGAGGTCGGGGTTGCGGCGCTGGAGCAGGTGGATGCTCTCCTCGCGCTCGAATACGTCGACTTCGAGCGGGTGGGCGAGGGTGTTCCACTGCGGATTGCGCGAGGTCACCAGAATAGAGCCGATCGGAGTGTCGCCGGAACCGGTCGGGAAGTATTCCTGCACCGCCTGCGGGCTCTCCGCGTTATCGAAGACCAGCAGCCAATTCCCGTACGGCGTTCCGGTCCGCAGCGCTTCCAGTACGGCCGGTACGGCGGTGATGGCCTCGCCGGAGACCGGAAGGTGCAGCCGCTGGGCGAGTTCCACCAGCGCCTGGGCGATCTGGGTGGTGCGCTCCGCCGGAATCCACCACACGATGTCGTACTGCGCCGCGTGCCGGTATACGTATTCCAGGGCCAGTTGGGATTTCCCGACGCCGCCCATGCCGTGCAGGGCGTGCGGCAGGACGGCGGTGGGGCCTTCGCTGAGGCCGCGTTCCAATTGGTGCAGCAATTCCTCGCGCCCGGTGAAGACCAGATTTCGGGGCGGCATGTTCCCCCAGACCGCGGGCCGCATCGACGGGGCCCGCTCGGTCCGGTCGAGCGTCACGCCGGCGCCCTCGCCGGGGGCCGCGCCCCCGTGGGAGCCGGTGCCCGCGCGGGCGGCGGCGTCACGGACCGCGGCCCCCTCGTGCAGGTACATCGGGGCGCCCTGCGAAGTCCCCTGGGCAGGTGTGCCCTGGGCAGGTGTGCCCTGGGAAACCGTGGTCATTTGCGTGCCTCCTTGCCCCGAGGGAACGGGCGCTTCTTCGGGGTCGTTCCGGCTGCCGGGCGTCGCTGAGTAGTCCACTTTGCCAGAACCTTCGCTCATAACAGGAGAATGGGAATCCATGGAATTACGCGTCGATGCGTCAATATTCTCGTACGACCCGGCGCGGTCCTCGACCCGAACCCGCACCGGTTCGTCGTACTCTTCGATCAACACCTCAAGCTGCCGTGCGCGATGCAGATGAGATCCCGACAGCGCCTGTAGCACAGCGCGCTCCACCACCCGGAACCGTAAATTGTCCTGGGTGACCTCGGGTTCCCGCCAAGGCGGCCGGCCGTCGAGATGGGTCAGCAGGTCGCGGGCGGCGTCACTGTGCGGCGCGAGTATCTCCGCCGCTTTTCTGGACGCGCGCTCCGTGTGCTGCCGGGTGCTGGAGGCGAGCAATTCCTCCCGCACGCCATGGCGGAACAGATAGGAGTTCTGTTCGCTGCCCGGCAGTGGTTCGACCAGACCGCTCATCAGGAATTCGGCCAGGTGCGCCGGACCGGACCGGGGCAGCGTGTGGCGCTGCACCGAGGCGATGACCGGCAGGTCGAGCTGGACCGCCGCCAGCCGGGTGGCCAGCGCGAACGCGTCCGACGACGACCACACCCGGAAGCGCGCGACGCGCTCCGCCGGGGATATCGGACGCTCGGCGGCGCTCATCGGCCGCTGCGCGCGGTCCGCCTTCTCCGCCGCCGCGTCCGCCGCGCCGTTTGCCGCGGCGTGCCCCGGGCGCCCGGCATGCCCCGCGTGCTCGGAGTGCTTCGAGGGAGCGACGAGCATCGCCGCGACCTCCGCCCAGCGCGGCCCCTCGCCGCCCACGAAGCGGGCCCACGGCGCGATCCAGTCGGCGGCGATCTCCAGCACCGGGACCGGCAGCGGCGGCCGGCCGCCGTCCTGGCCCGGCTGCTCGGCCAACAGCGGTTCGGTGTACTCCCACTCGACCTGCCCATTGGCGGCCCACGGCCCGGTCGTGCGCAGCCGGACCCGCTCGGGGAACAGTCCGGTGCGGTGCCAGAGGCGCTGCGGCAGGGTGTGCAGCACCGCGAGCGGCTGGTGCCGCCCCCAGGTCGCCAACAGCTGCTGCATCGCGCCGGACCGCCAGGCGCGGGCCAGCCCGTCGGTCAGTACGAAGACGATGCGGCGGCCGGTGGGGTCGACCAGGCTCCGGAGCGGCTGGGCCCGCGCGCCCCGGCCGCGCCCGCGCAGCACGACGCCCTCGGCGGTCTCGGAGTCGGTGTCCAGGCTGTGCAGTTCGACGGTCCGAAATCCGCCGTAGCGGTGCAGGACATGCGCGAAGCGGTTGGCCGTGCCGCGCCACACCGCCATCTGCGAGCCGGTGTCCACCAACAGGACCGCGTCCCAGCGGGGCTCGTGCCCGGAGCGCATCACCGGGGGCAGCCGCGGGTCCTCGGCGAGCTGCTCGGCGGTCGCGTCCTCGTCCAGTTCCTGGAGGCGGGCCGTCCGGATCTGCCGGCGCAACGGGCGCAGCGCCCGCCCCAGCGCGGCGGCGTCCAGGCCGGTGGCCGCGCCCGCCCCGGGCGCGGCGCGCGCCGGGCGCGCTTTGCGGCGCTCCTTGCGCTCGTCGCCCGCCTCGTCCTCGGCGGCCGGGAGGACCACATGCGGGCGGTACGCCAGGCGCTCGTCCCACCCCAGCGAACCGCGCGGGGGCGGACCGCCGCCGTCCGGCCGCCGGTGCTCGTCGCCCGGGTCGCCCAGGTCGCTGGGGTCCGTACCGCCTTCGCCCGTACCGCCGTTGTCCGCACCGCCGTTGTCCGCACCGCTGCCGTCCGCACCGCCGTCGTCCGAGGCGCCCCGGCCGCCGGGCGGGCGCTCGCCGCCGTCCTGGTCACCGCCCCGGCCGTACGGCGGCGGCGCGGCGGAGCCCTCGGGGGGCGTTCCACCGGAGGGCGGCGGCTCGTCCGCGCGCTCGGGGCTCGCGAGGAGCGGGTGGTGCTCGGCGAGCCACAGCGCGTCGGCCACCTCCCACCAGCACAGGTCGGCGACCGGCAGACGGCCGCGAGCCGGCGCGGGGCCGGGTTCACCCGCCCCGGGCCCCGTCTCCGCGCGCTCGGGCACCGACGGCCTTTCAGTCACCCCGGCCAGCCCCATCGGAGTTCAACGGGTGCCAGATGGCCCGCAGGACCGCCTGCCACTCGGTGCTGTCGCCCTCGCCGAACGCGTAGGCGCCGGACGTCGCCAGATGGGCGGCGTTGAGCAGTTGGTCGGCTGCCAGACCATCGGCTTGTTCGCTACGCGTCATGAAGTCGCCGATGAGCTTTCTCTGCGAGTCCCCGAGGCGGTCGGAGAAGTGGGCCGCGACCAACTCTCCCAGTGCTTCGGCGTCCGGGTCCCGCATGTCCAGCCGCAGGCATCTGCGCATGAACGCCTCGGGGAACTCGCGTTCTCCGTTCGACGTCATGATCACGATGGGAAAGGCCCGAGTCCGAACGATTCCTTCCACCACTGGAGCGATTTTGCCTGGATCCGAGGTGTGGACGACAGCTCTCGGGGTCTGATGCTTCACTCGAACGAGAGGCGGAACGGCGTACCAGCCGTCCTCGAAGAGCGTCAGCAGATCGTTCGGCAGGTCCGCGTCGCCCTTGTCCAGCTCGTCGATCAGCAGCACCCGGGGCAACCGGTGCGGCAACAGGGCAGTGCCCAGCGGCCCCAGTTGGACGAAGTCGCCGATCTCGGCCCGCGCCTCGACGGGCCGCGCCTCGAGCGCCCGCTCTTCCCCGGTTCCCTCTTCCACGGCTCCCGCCGCGCCGGTCCCGGCCGCCGCCTCGGCGCGCTGCGCGGCGTACCACGCCTGCCCCGCCTGGGCCCGCCCGATGACGTCGTACTCGAAGAGCCCGGAAGCCAGCGTCGTACGGCTGGTAACCGGCCATTGCAGCACCCGCCCGAGCCGCAGCTCACGCGCGATCCGGTAGGCGAGGCCGGATTTGCCCACCCCCGGCCGCCCGGTCACCAGCAGCGGACGGCGCAGCAGCAGCGCGGCGTTCACCAGCCGCACCTCGGCGGCGGACGGCCTGCGCACCGCGCCGACCGGTCCCAGCCGCCGGTCCGGCTCGCCGTCCTCGGGCGGTCGCGGCTGACAGGGACCGCCGCTGAAGGTCCGCCAGCGCGGGCCCTCGGGCCAGTCGCGCTCCTCGTACGGGACGTCGGGCAGCACCTCGCCCGTGCCCCGGTAGAGCAGCCCGTCACGGGCGGGCGGTCCGGCCCGCTCCTGCGCGGCTGCCCCCGTCGGCCCACCGCTCCTCTCCGACGCGTTCAATCGATCCCCCCTACGAAAGTGGCGGGAGCGCACGGTCCGCCATCGAGAAGCTGCTCCGGGTCGTCCCAGATCACGTTGAGATGTTTGATGACGGCGGCGTCACGCGGGCCGATTCCACCGGCGGCGGCAGAGTCGCTTTTCCACTGTTGCGCACGAGCGGGAAGGTTGGCCAGACCGTCGTCGGCCAAGACCTCCCTCACCATGCTGCGAAACTCCTCCGAGGCGCTGTCCTCCCGGTGGAAGATGAGTATCGGCAGCCCGAAATCCAGCCCCAGCCGCACCTCGCGCAACCCCAGCCCGCCCCTGCCCCGCGGCGGCTCGCTCAGCACCATGCCCACCACCTCCTCGGCCTTGCCGATCTTCGCGTCCAACAGCCCCAGATGTTCATCGGCCGGACGCCCGTCCGGATCGCACCAGTGGAGGTCACCCTGGTCCGGGTGGCTCTTCCAGCGCGCCCACCGCATCCGCCACGCGTGGTGGAGATCGCGGCGCTGCACCCGCTCCAGGCTGTGCAGCACGATCTGCGGATATTTGCTCAACAGCGGGTTGTCGTACCCGAGTTGAGGATCGCGATTCCACCATTCCACCGGCTCGTTGAGCAATTCGGAGGGCAGGAAGAACTCCAATACGACATTCTCCGCACGAGCCTGCCAGAGCTGCGCCATCCGCGTGAGCAACTCCGCGACAGCCAGCGGCAGTCGGTTGCGCGGCACCAGCTCGTGCGCCCCGCCTTCACTCTCGCTCTCCGCCTCCTGATGCAGGGCCGCCGACTCGGCGTACTTCACGCACGCGGAGATCCGGTAGCGGGCCTCCCGGCGGCCCTGCCGCCTGGCTCTGGCGTCGGTGGGGGTCAGGTCCGGCGCGACCTTGATGAACAGCCGGATGACCGGGCGTTCGTGGCCCGGCCGCACGTCGTCGGCGCCGGCCTCCGCGAGGGTCGCGCCGCCCACCGCCCACGGGTCCGGCAGCGCCGACGGGTCCGGCGCCGAGCCCCCCGCCACCGACGTCTCCCTCCCCGCCGACGGCACGCTGTCGGCCCCCGACGCCCGCAGGCCGGCGATCTCCATCTGTGACAGACCCCACAGCTCGGCGAAGCGGTCGTTCCAGGCGCGGATCTCGCCGACGGCCGCCGCCGCGTCCGGGCGGACGGCGAGCCGCTCCAGCAGCGCCATGCTGGGCGGCGGACAGCCGGGGGCGGTGTTGCGGCAGGCGAGGTGCACGAAGGCGTGCCAGACGGTCGTGCAGTGCGAGGGCAGCCGCACCCGGTCGGCGGTCAGCTCCGCCACCACGGCGTTCAGCTCCGGCAGCGGGAAGTCGAGGACGCCGCGCAGCGCCTCCCAGTCGCCGCTCGTGTAGAGGTCCACCGCGTGCCACTCGTCGAGCAGCGGGCGCAGCCGGTGGGAGAGGGCGGGAACGACCGCCCGGGTGACGTCCAGCAGCTTTTCCAGGCCGTCCTCCAGCGTGCAGCAGTAGCGCACCACCTCGTAGAACTCCTGGTGCCGGGTGGGGTATTCGGGCAGTTCGAAGCCCTCGAACTCGTCCAGCAGCTCACGACGCCACTGGTGCCGCCCATGGGCGTCGGCCAGCGCCGACGATTCGTCCAGTGCCTCCACCATCGCCCCCCGGACACGGCGCCGAGCAGGGTGTCTCGCCAACTCCTGTGGCACTCGCGCCCTCCCCCTCGCACCGCGATGCAGCCCCTGCGCGGCGCGCGCAACACGACAGCGCCGACCCAGCCAGAATCGCTCAGGTTAGAGCCAGATCACCCCCGTCGAACAGCTTCGTCACGTAATTCGTACGTAGCTGTTTGGATGCTGTTATGGACGCTGGCACTCGCGCATCGCCCTGGCCCGGGTGGGGAGTTGGCGGTCTGCGGCTCGGGGCGTACTCAGGAGTCGACCGGCGTCACTCGCGCATCACGCGAACCGCGCATGACGAACACCGGGCGGGCACCGGGCGGGCACCGGGCGGGCACCGGCACGCGGTCGTCATTTGGGGAGCACTCCGGCCAGAATTCGGTGCACCTCCGGGTTGGCCCAGTACGCGCTGTGCGCCGCCGAGGCGGGCTGGC
This sequence comes from Streptomyces sp. H27-D2, assembly GCF_035828615.1. NCBI lineage: Bacteria > Bacillati > Actinomycetota > Actinomycetes > Kitasatosporales > Streptomycetaceae > Streptomyces > Streptomyces sp. H27-D2. The sequence goes on from NZ_JAYMZR010000048.1 coordinate 14,772, forward strand.
CGTTGTCGACGCCGATGTCGTGCACGCCGTCCCCGAAGACCCCCGCGCCGAGGAAGGAGAGCAGGTCGCGCGGGTCGTAGATGTTCACCCAGGCCGGAAACCCCGCAGGCAGTCCGGTGCCGTAGGGGCGGGAGGGGAGGGCGTCCAGCTCGTACAGCAGCGGGGCCTGCGAGCCGACGGTGATCAGCAGCTCGACCCCGGGGGCCGCCGCTCCGGGCCCCGGCGGCGCGTCGCCGGGCGTACGGGACGCGCCGGGCGTACGGGACCCGAGTACGCCGGACGCGAGCAGGTCGAACGAGACGATGCCGCCGAGACTGTGCCCCAACAGCACGACAGGGCTCGGCAGTTCACGGGCGCGGTCGGCCACGTAGGCCCGTACCGCCTCACCCCGGACCAGATAGCTCATAATGTCCCCGGCGAATCCCACGGAGCGTTCCATCATGGCCCCGCGCCGGCTCACGAGCCAGCGCGAGCCGCCCGCGCGCTCCAGCATGCGCGCCGTCGCGCCCAGCGACGCCGAGACGGCGTCCGCGATGCCGCGCTCGTCGCCGCCCAGCTCGTCCACCACGGCGTCCACCAGCGCGTCCCTGACCCCGACCGGCACCACGCCGGGGCCGCCGGGCAGCCGCCCCAGCAGCCGGGCCGCGAACGCCCGGCCCACCAACCGCGGCAGGCCGCCGGGCTCGGCGCCGGCCGCCGCGTCCGTGGCCCGCTGGAAGGAGGGCGAGGCCAAGAGGTCCTCGACGGCCGCGCCCAGAGCGCCGCCCGCAGCCGCGCCCACCCCGGTGTCCACCGCCGCGCGCACGCCCGTCCCCGGCCCCGCTCCCGCGCTCGCCGCCTCCCACGCCCGGCCGACCGCCCCGGACCCGGCGAGCCCGGCCGCCCTGGACCGCAGCGCCTCACCGGGCGGCAGCACCCCCGGCGCGAAGCCGGTCTCCGGCGCAGCGGTCATCGCGTAGAGCGCCAACTCCGCGTACGGATCGGCGTAGAGCAGCGCCCAGCGGGCCCGCTCCTCGTCCTCCTCACGCGGGGGAACGGGGGCGGATTTCGGCTGGAACCCGGGTATCGAGACCCCTTCGGCGCGCAGGTGCGAGCCGAGCGCATCGCCCCAGTTGCAGCCCTCCACCGCGACATCGGGCCGCAGTGCGCCGAGGCCGGAGCGGAGGGCCGCGAGGGCGGCGGTGTATCCGGGTTCGCGAACTCCGGTTCCGTGTACGAAGAGGACCGTGGTCATCGCGTCGAGATCCCTTCTGGGAGCTTCGAGTCGGGAACTTCGGGTGATGGGTGGGGGCCGGGGGCTGAGTGGCCTGGGCCGCCTGGTGCTCGTTACGCCTTACCGGCCGGGTTACCAGCCGGGGGCCGCGCGGCGGCGCGCGCCCGTGAGCGCTGCCACCAGTGGAGGCGGCGCGGGTGCACGGCGCGGCCCAGCCTGCGGCCGAGCAGCAGATAGCCGAGCAGCGCGCCCGTCGTGTTGAGGATGACGTCGTCGATGTCGAAGGCGCGGCCGGTGATGAGCGCGCCCTGCACCAGCTCCACCAGCAGCATCACCATGGCGGTCGCGATCCCCACCCGCAGCAGCCCACGGGCCTTGGGGACCAGCACCGGCAGCAGCACCCCGAACGGCACCCCGAGCAGGATGTTCCCGCCGAGCTGCTTCACGGTGTCGCGGAGCGCGGGCTGCCCGAGGTAGTCGCGGATCGAGTCGCCCGGATGGAGATTGCTGTGCGTCAGCGACACCGAGGAGGCCGACGGAAGCAGCGTCAGCCGGGCCAGCACGACCGCGAAGCCGACCATCGCGGCGAACGCGAGCAGCAGGAGCAGCGCCCGGACGGGCCAGGACGCGCGGGCGGCGTTCCGCCATGAGTCGGCCCAGTCGGCCGGGTTGGTCGCGTCAGCCGAGTCGGATGCGCCGGATGCGCCGGGTGCGTCCGAAGCGCCGGGTGCGCCGGACGGCTTCCGTGTCGCGGGCGGCTCGCGGGACTCCGGGGGCCCGGTTTTCGTACGGCCGCCGCGTCTGGCCCAGATCGCGGGCTTCGCCGTTTTCGCTCCCGCCGCCTCGGCCGAGCGCGGCTTCTTCGCCGGCGCCGGCTTCGTCGTTCCCGTCCTCTTCTTCGTCCTGGTGCTCCTCGTGTTCTTCGTCCCCGTTTTCGCCGCTGTCGTTGCGATCGCCGCTCTGCCGAACAGGTTGGGCCGCACCACGAGAACTCCTCCGGGTCGTTGCTTGCCTGGAGTGCCGATTACCCGCCGTGGCCCCGCACATGCGTGCCGCCGGGGGCGCAGCGGTGTGCGCGGCGGTGTGTTCCGCGCGCGCCGGTCGCGGATACCCGTCCCGGATATGAGCGACAGCGGCGGCAGCAGCGGCACCGGCCCAGGCACGGATGCGGGAACGAAGGCGGGAACGGGCGACCGGCGGAGCGTGCGGATCGGGCGGCGCACCGTGAAATGCGGGCAGCGGAGCGCCCGCTCGCGAAGCTGAGCTGAGCTGAGCTCAGCAGCACTCAGCTCAGCTCAGCTCAAGCTGTCAGGCCCCGATGTCGCGCCCGTCGCGCCGCCAGACGCTGATGACGGACGGGCGGACCAGCTTGCCCGGCCCGTCCGGCCAGGCTGAGGCGGGCTTCTCGACGCTCGCGCCGTCGATCTCGCCCGGGTGCTGGACGGCGACCAGGACGCGGGTGTCCTGGACGACCGGGCCGCAGGTCTCGGCGCCGTTCGGGACGGTGAGGAACTGCTTGACCTCGCCGCGCCGCTCCCCTGCGGTGGCGACGCCGAACAGGCCGTCGTGGCTGCCCAGCGCGTTGCCGTCGGTGGAGATCCACAGGTTGCCGTGCGAGTCGAAGGTGATGTTGTCCGGGCAGGAGATCGGGCTGACCTTCTCCTTCGGGAAGCCCGCGAAGTAGCTGCTCGGGTCCTCCGGGTCGCCGCAGACCAGGAACAGCCGCCAGCTGAAGCGGTCGGCGGCCGGGTCGTCCCGGTGCTCGGCGAGTTCCAGGATCTGGCCGTGCTTGTTGGCGTTGCGCGGGTTCACCTCGTCGGCCGGAGCCTTGCCGGCCTTGCCACGGTCGGAGTTGTTGGTCAGCGCCACATAGACGCGGCCGGTGCGCGGGCTGGGCTCGACGTCCTCGGGGCGGTCCATCTTCGTCGCGCCGACCTTGTCGCCCGCGAGCCGGGTAAAGACGTAGACCTCTTCGGCGCTCATGCCCTCGACGTACGAGGTGGTGCCGCTCGCGAGCGCGATCCACTCGCCGGAGCCGTCGAACGCGCCGTCCTTGGGGAGCTTGCCGGTGCCGTCGATCTCAGCGTCCGGGCTGTCGCCGGTGAACTTGGCGACGTACAGCGTGCCCTCGTCCAGCAGGGTGCGGTTGTGCGCGCGGGCGGCGCGGCTCGTGCCGTGCTTCATCCGCTTGTCGGAGACGAACTTGTAGAAGTAGTCGAACTTCTCGTCGTCGCCCATGTAGAGGACCGCGCGGCCGTCGTCGGTCAGCCGGGGCTCGGCCGCCTCGTGCTTGAAGCGGCCCAGCGCGGTGAGCTTGCGGGGCGTCGAGTCCGGGTCGAACGGGTCGATCTCGACCACCCAGCCGAACCGGTTCACCTCGTTCGGCTCCTTCGTCAGGTCGAAGCGCTGGTCGAACCGCTCCCACTTGCGCTCGGTGGCCGCGCCCGCGATGCCGTACCGCTTGAGCCGGGCGGCGGTGACCGGGTCGGTGACCGAACCGCCGTTGGCGAAGTACTGGTTGAAGTTCTCCTCGCCGGAGAGCACCGTGCCCCACGGGGTGATGCCGCCGCCGCAGTTGTTGAGCGTGCCGAGGATCTTGCGGCCCTTGGGGTCGACCGAGGTCCGCAGCAGCTCGCTGCCCGCCGCCGGGCCGCTGACCTCGAAGGGCGTCGTCGCGGTGATCCGGCGGTTGAGGTGATGCCGGGTGACGGCGGTGAGCCGGCCGACCTTACGGTCCTCGGCCGCGACCAGGACGGACAGGCCGTGCGCGGCCCAGGCGATCTCGGCCTGCTCGCGGGTCGGGTCGGCCGGGTCGTAGCCGGCGAACATCAGCAGCTCGTCGGTGTACTCGTGGTTGATCACGAGCAGCTGGCGGTGCCGCTCGCCGGGCAGGTCGAGGACGGCCATGTAGTCGTTGTTGTAACCGAACTGACCGGCCTGGGCCTTCGCCGACTGCCGGTCCGCGTTGAACGCGGGCGCTCCGCGCAGGATCGGTTCGCCCCAGCGGATCACGACGTTCTGGGCATAGCCCTCGGAGACCACGACGGCGTCGGTCTTGTTCGGCGCGACGGGCGCGAAGCGCAGGCCGCGCGCCGCCTTCTCACTCCCCTGGCCGCCGTGCCCGGGACCGCCGGCGGTCCCGGCGGTGGCCGCGCTCGCGTCCTGGGCCGGGCCGACGAGCGCCGTACCGGCAGCGGCGGCCACTGTCACCACGGCGCTCGCCCGCAGCAGGGAACGGCGCGACAGCGCGCCGGCGATGACGTCGCCGACGTAGGCGTTGTCACTCGTGTTCGGCACCTCGTGGAAGCACGCGTCACCGCAGCGGTAACGGCAGGTCATCGCGGAGCGACCACCCGGGTGCGAACTGATCAGCGGCAGCAGTCTGCGCACTTGTCCCCTCCGTTTGGGAATCACCGGCGCAGCGTGCGCCGACACAATGTCGGAAACTATCTCGCGGTGGACGCTACGGGCGTAGACCCGCCGCGCGGCGACCGCCGCGTGAACGCGTGGTGAACCCCGCACGGCTGGACGAGAGCCGGGCGAGAGCCGGGCGGGACGTGGCGGGAACCGAGCGCGGCCGACCGGGCTCGTACACTCGTCCGCTCAACTGACGGACGTACGAACCGCGCGGCGGTACACAGCGGGGCACAGCAGGGCAGGGCGGCACACTCCGGGACACGACGGGACGCGGGGTCGGACGGAGCCCGGCTGTCGGCGGTTAGCCTTACGACTTACGTGTCCGTCCTGGTCAGGGATGTAACTCGCACCACGGACATTCGTCGCACCCACCACTTGTGAAGGGTTTCCCCCATGGGCATTCGGAGCCTGCTGCGAAACGCTTTCGGACGCTCACGGGCGGACCGGAGCGCAACGGATGCGCCGGAGAACGAATCAGGCGCGGCAGCCGTGGCAACCGAGGTCGATTCCGCGGAGGTTGCCGCGAAGCCGTCGGTGCCCGCGCAGTCCGCGTCGGCCGAGCCGATCCACCTCGACCCGGTCGCGGAGACGGTCTCTGAGCCCGTGTGGGAGCCGCTGCCGGAGCCGAGGTCGGAGTCCGTGCCGGTCGTTGAGACGATCGTCGAGCCGGTTGTCGAGCCGGTTGTCGAGCCGGAGCGGGAGTCCGCCTCCGAGCCCGAGCGGGAGTCCGGCTCCGGCTCCGAGTCGGTGGCGCCGATCGCGTCCGTACCGGCGCAGGCCGTGCCGGAGCGGAGCGCTCCCGAGCGGGTCCTGCCGGAGCCGGTCGCGGTCGAGCCCGAGCCGGTCGCGGTCGAACCGGAGCTTAAGGCCGTCGAGCTCAAGGCCGTCGAGCCGAAGGCCGTCGAGCCCGAGCCGCAGGCAGCGCCGGAGCCGGAGTCCGAGCCCGTGGGCTCGCCGATCCAGGCCGAGGACCCCGTCGCGCCCGAGCCGGAGGACGAGCCCGAGCCGGTTCGCGAGCAGGAGCCGAAGCCGGCGGCTGAGACCGAGCCGGAGCGTGAGGCCGAGCCGGTCCTCACGCCCGTCCAGGCGGAAGACCCCATCGCTCCCGCGCCCGAGCACGAGCCCGCGCAGGAGGGGGAGCCGGTCGTCACCGCCGTCCAGGCCGAGGCCCCCACCGCCGAGCCCGAGGCCGCGCACGAGCCCAAGAGCGACACCGCGCCCGGCACCGATCCCGACACCGACCGCGCGCCCGTCGTCGTGGTCGTCACGGAGCCGGCCGCCACCGAGGCCGTAGTCGCCGTCGAGTCGGTCGTCGCCGCCGAGTCGGCCGTCGCCGCCGAGTCGGCCGTCGCCGCCGAGTCGGCCGTCGCCGCCGCCCCGGCCGCGACTGTCGCCGCGAGCGCCCCCGTCGTGGAGGCTCACGCCCCCGTCGCCGACGCGCCCGCCGCAGCCGAGCCCGCTGCGGACCACCCCGTCGCCGGCGGGCCGGCGATCTCGCTCGCCAAGGTCGAGGCCACCGCCCCGGCGCTGGTCAGCCTCTACAAGACCGCCGCCGTCTCGCTCGCCAAGCAAGGGCTGACCGGCCGCCGCGCCGCCGTCTACCTGGTGCTCGACCGGTCCGGGTCGATGCGCCCGTACTACAAGGACGGCACCGTCCAGCGCCTCGCCGAGCAGGCCCTGGGCCTCTCCGCGAACCTGGACGAGGACGGCATCGTGCCGGTGGTCTTCTTCTCCACCGACATCGACGGCACCGCCGACATCGAACTCGCCGACCACGACGGCCGGATCGCCGCGCTGCACGCCGGGCTCGGGCACATGGGCCGGACGAACTATCACGCCGCGATCAACGAGGTCGTCGCGCACTACGAGAAGTCCGGCTCGACCGACCCTGCCTTCGTCATCTTCCAGACGGACGGCGCTCCGACCAGCAAGGCCGCCGCCGAGAAGGCGCTGTGCGACGCCGCGCGACTGCCGATCTTCTGGCAGTTCGTCGGCTTCGGCGACCCCGAGGCCAAGGGCTTCGACTTCCTCCGCAAGCTGGACGACCTCGCGGTGCCGGCGAAGCGCGTCGTGGACAACGCGGGCTTCTTCCCGGCCGGCAAGAACCCCCTTGAGCTCTCGAACGAGGAGCTGTACCGCCAGCTCATGGTCGAGTTCCCGGAGTGGCTCATCGAGATCCGCGAAGCGGGCATCCTGCCGAAGTAACGCCGCCCGAGCACCCGGCCCGAGAGACACCGGCCCGAGACACCCAGGCCGGCACACCCAGACCGGCACACCCGGCCCTGGACCTCCGCGCCCAGGAACCCCGGCAGCAGCGGTCAGCCCCCGCTCCCGCTCCCGCTCCCGCTCCCGGACAACCGCACCGACACGGCCAGGCCGCCCTCACGACCGGGGGCGGCCTTCGCCGTTCCCCCGTGCGCCACCGCTATCGAGCGGACGATGGACAGCCCCAGCCCGGCCCCGCTCCCCGGCACAGGGCCCAGCCGGTCCCGCCCCTCACCCCGGCGGAACGGTTCGAACAGGCCCGGTATCTCGGCCGCCGGCACCACAGGCCCGGTGTTACGGACCGACAGCCACCCCGGCGCGACCCGCACCTCCACCACTCCGCCCGGATGGTTGTAGGCGATGGCGTTGCGCAGCAGATTGCCCGTCAACTGCGCCAGCAGGACCGGATTCCCGGACAGCGGCGAGGGGGCGCACTCGACGCTCAGCGCGACCCCCGCGCGCTCCGCACTCCGCGCGTGCCCGGCGGCCTCCTCGGACACCACCTCGGCCAGATCCAGCGCGTCGAGCCGGTCGAGCCCCCGCTCGCTGCGCGCGAGGACCAACAGCCCCTCGATCAGCCGCTCGCTGCGCCGGTTGGTCTCCAGCAGCGTGGTCCTCGTACGGGCCAGCTCCTTCGGCGACGGGTCGTCCAGGCCGATCTGGATCGCGGCCCGCTGGGTGGCCAGCGGGGTGCGCAGCTCATGCGAGGCGTTCGCGATGAAGCGGCGCTGGCTGGTGAACGCGCCCTCCAGCCGGGCGAGCAGCGCGTCGAGGGTGTCGGCCAGTTCCTTCAACTCGTCGTCGGGGCCGCTCTGGGCGATGCGCTGGTGCAGGCTGCGCTCGGAGATCCGGCGGGCCATGGCGGTCATCGCGTGCACCGGCCGCAGCACCTTGCCCGCCGTCCACCAGCCGACGGCGACCGCGAGCAGCGCGGTCACCAGCAGCGCGACCGCCGACCAGAACACGAGCTGCTGCGAGGCCGCCTGGCTGACGTCGTCCGACACCCGCACGATCTCCGCCATCCGGACCCGCCGGCCGGGCTCCGGCAGGTAGCTGGCCACCCCCTGGAGAGGCATCCCGTGGACGCTCTCCCTGGCCGTCACCGCCGAGGTGATGTCCCCCGCCCGGTCCTCCGTCCCCACCCGGGACAGCACATTGACGAAGACGAGCAGCGCCGTCCCGAGAACGAGGAACACCGCCCCGAAGACGAAGGCGATGCGGGTCCGCGCCTTCGGCACCCGCAGCTCCCCCAGCACGCGCCGCAGCACCCGCCCGGCCTGCCCCGCTCCTCCCGCCCGGCCTGGCCCCGGCCGCGCATCCCGCCGTACCCGCGTCACAGCGCGTACCCCACGCCCTGCACGGTCCGGATCAGCGGCGGCTCCCCGAGCTTGCCGCGCAGCTTGCTCATCGCGACCCGCACCGCCCCGGTGAACGGGTCGGCGTGCGCGTCCCAGCCGCGCTCCAGCAGCTCTTCGGCGCTGACCGTCGCCCCGTCCGCCTCCAGCAGGATCTGCAACACCGCGAACTCCTTCGGTGAGAGGTCGAGCGTCCGCCCGTCCCTGGTCCCGATCCGCAGGACGGTGTCCAGCCGCAGCCCGGACCGCTCCAGCACGGGCGGCGTCGGCCGGGCGCTGCGCCGCCGCAGCGCCCGTACGCGCGAGACCAGCTCGGGGAACTCGAACGGCTTGCCCAGATAATCGTCGGCGCCCAGGTCCAGGCCGCGCACCCGGTCCTCCATGCTGCTCGCTGCGGTGAGCATCAGGATGCGGGTGCGGGACGCGGAGGCGACCAGCTGCCGGGTCACCTCGTCGCCGTGCACGCGCGGCAGGTCGCGGTCGAGGACCACGACGTCGTAGTCGTGCAGCCCGAGGTAGGCGAGCGCCGCGTCCCCGCTGTAGACGGTGTCCACAGCGAAGCCGGCCCGGCGCAGCCCGATGGCCACCAGCTCGGCCAGCTCTTCCTCGTCCTCGGCCACGAGCACCCGCATGATGTCGTTCAACTCCTCGCGCACCTTTCGCCCCCTTCCTTAAGGGGTGTACAGCGGATGATGTTTCGCAAACCTCTCCCCCTTCCGCGCGCCTGCCGCACGCCTGCCGCACACTCCAGTCCGCCGTCCGCGCGGGTCGAAAAGGGGGCGCGGCCGGCCCAGCCCGGTCGGATACGCTATTGACGGCCTGTAGACGAAATCCTCACTCCGCGTAACGACTTGGGAGCAGCCGGCAATGGCTCGACACCTCATCACCAGCGCCCTTCCGTACATCAACGGGATCAAGCACCTGGGCAACATGGTGGGGTCCATGCTCCCGGCGGATGTGTACACCCGCTACTTGCGCCAGCGCGGCCACGACGTGCTCTACATCTGCGCGACCGACGAGCACGGCACTCCGGCCGAGCTGGCCGCCAAGGACGCGGGCCTGCCGGTCGCCGAGTTCTGCGCGCAGCAGCACCACGCGCAGAAGGAGATCTACGACGGCTTCAGTCTCGCCTTCGACTACTTCGGCCGCAGCTCCTCCGAGCAGAACCGCGAGATCACCCAGCACATCGCGCGCAAGCTCAAGGAGAACGGGTTCATCGAGGAGCGGTCGATCCGGCAGGTCTTCTCGATCACCGACGACCGCTTCCTGCCGGACCGCTACATCGTCGGCACCTGCCCGCACTGCGGCTATGACAAGGCGCGCGGCGACCAGTGCGAGAACTGCACCCGTGTCCTGGACCCGACGGACCTGATCGAGCCGCGCTCCGCGATCAGCGGCAGCGGCGAGCTGGAGATCCGGGAGACCACGCATCTCTTCCTCCTCCAGTCGAAGCTGGCGGGCGAGGTCGAGGCGTGGATCGACGAGAACGGCGAGGAGTGGCCGACCCTCGCGTCCTCCATCGCCCGCAAGTGGCTGACCGAGGGGCTGCACGACCGCGCGATCACCCGTGACCTGGACTGGGGCGTACCGGTCCCGGCGGACACCTGGCCCGAGCTCGCAGCCGAGGGCAAGGTCTTCTACGTCTGGTTCGACGCCCCGATCGAGTACATCGCGGCGACCAAGGAGTGGGCGGACGCGGAGCGGGAAGCCGGCGACTCCGCGCCCCGGGACTGGAAGTCCTGGTGGTACGAGGCCGACGACGTCCGCTACACCCAGTTCATGGCCAAGGACAACGTCCCGTTCCACACGGTGATGTTCCCGGCCACCATGCTCGGCACCCGCGAGCCGTGGAAGAAGGTCGACTACGTCAAGGCCTTCAACTGGCTGAACTACTACGGCGGTAAGTTCTCGACCTCCCAGAAGCGCGGCATCTTCACCGACGCCGCCCTGGAGCTGCTGCCGGCCGACTACTGGCGCTACTTCCTGATCGCGAACGCCCCGGAGTCCGACGACACCAGCTTCACCTGGGAGCTGTTCTCCTCCTCGGTCAACAAGGACCTCGCGGACACCCTCGGCAACTTCGTCAATCGCGTCCTGTCCTTCTCCCGCAAGCGCTTCGGCGACGAGGTCCCGGCCGGTCGCGAGGCCGGCGAGGCCGAGCAGAAGCTGGGCGAGCAGATCGCCGAGCTGCTCGCCGAGTACGAGGGCCACATGGAGACCCTGCAGTTCCGCAAGGCCGCGCACGCGCTGCGCGCGCTGTGGAGCGCGGGCAACTCCTACCTGGAGGAGAAGGCCCCCTGGCTGGAGATCAAGACCGACCAGGACGGCGCGGCTCTCACCCTCCGCACCGCGATGAACCTCATTCACCTCTACTCGGTGATCTCCGAGCCGTTCATCCCGGCCTCGGCCCGCCTCATGCGGTCCGCCTTCACCCTCACCGACGACACCACCCCCTGGATCACGGCCGAGCAGGCCAAGTCGCTGTCCGCGGTCCCCGCCGGCACGCCCTTCACGGTGCCGCCGGTGCTGTTCGCCAAGATCACGGCGGAGGATCTCGACGCCTACCGCGAGCGCTTCGGCGGCGCGGAGACGGCCGACGCCGGCTAGTCCTTCGCTTGGGGCAGCCGCTCGGAGCATTCGCTTGGGCAGCGGCTCCGGTACGCCCGGGGCCGCTGTGAACAGCCCGAGGACCGCCGTGAACAGCCGACAGCCCGGCCCGTAACGCCAGAGGCGTACGGGCCGGGCTGTCGGCCGGAGACGAACTTCGCTACTCAGCGGCCTTCGCGTCCGCCGCCGGCTCAGCCTTGGCGTCCGTCTTCACGGCCGCCTTCGGCGCGACCGCCTTCACCTGCGGCTTCCGGATGTTGAGGTGCAGCTCGCGGAGCCGCGACTCGTCCACCTCGCTCGGCGCGCCCATCAGCAGGTCCTGCGCGTTGCCGTTGAGCGGGAAGGAGATGGTCTCGCGGATGTTGGGCTCGTCGGCCAGCAGCATCACGATGCGGTCCACGCCCGGGGCGATGCCGCCGTGCGGCGGCGCGCCGAACTTGAAGGCGCGGAGCATGCCGCCGAACTCGCGCTCGACGTCGTCCTTGGAGTAGCCCGCGATCTCGAACGCCTCGTACATGATCTCGGGCTCGTGGTTCCGGATCGCGCCGGAGGAGAGCTCGGTGCCGTTGCAGACGATGTCGTACTGCCAGGCCAGGATGTCCAGCGGGTCCATCGTGCGCAGCGCTTCGAGGCCGCCCTGCGGCATCGAGAACGGGTTGTGCGAGAACTCGATCTTCCCGGTCTCCTCGTCCTTCTCGAACATCGGGAAGTCGACGATCCAGCAGAAGCGGAAGACGTTCTCCTCGAAGTGGCCCGCGCGCTTCGCGGCCTCGACGCGGACCGCGCCCATGATCCGGGAGACCTCGTCGAACTCGCCCGCGCCGAAGAAGATCGCGGTGCCCGGCTTGGCGTCGAGCTCGCCGAGCAGCGCCTTGACGTCGTCCTCGGTCAGGAACTTGGCGATCGGACCGGTCAGCACCGGCTGTCCGGCGTCCTCGCCGACCCGGACCCAGGCCAGGCCCTTCGCGCCCTGCTCGACCGCGAACTCGCCCATCTGGTCGAAGAACTTGCGGGACTGGCCCGCGGTGTCCGGCACGGCCAGCGCGCGTACGTGCTTGTCCGCGAACGCCTTGAAGCCGGAGCCCGCGAAGACGCCCGAGACGTCGACCAGTTCGAGCTTGGCGCGCAGGTCGGGCTTGTCGCTGCCGTACTTGACGAGCGCCTCGCGGAACGGGATGCGGACGAACGGCGAGGTGACCTCACGGCCGCCGCCGTACTCCTGGAAGACCTCGGTCATCACCTTCTCGATGACCTCGAAGACGTCCTCCTGCTCGACGAAGCTCATCTCGACGTCGAGCTGGTAGAACTCGCCAGGCGAGCGGTCCGCGCGGGCGTCCTCGTCACGGAAGCAGGGCGCGATCTGGAAGTAGCGGTCGAAGCCCGCGATCATCAGCAGCTGCTTGAACTGCTGCGGGGCCTGCGGCAGCGCGTAGAACCTGCCGGCGTGCAGCCGGGACGGGACCAGGAAGTCGCGGGCGCCCTCGGGGGAGGTCGCGGACAGGATCGGGGTCGCCATCTCGTTGAAGCCCAGCGAGGTCATCTTCTGGCGCAGCGTCGCGATGACGGCCGAGCGCAGCATGATGTTGCGGTGCATGCGCTCGCGGCGCAGGTCGAGGAAGCGGTACTCCAGCCGCCGCTCCTCGTTGACGCCGTCGTCGGCGTTGATGGTGAAGGGCAGCGGGTCGGCCGCGCCGAGCACCTCGACGTCGGTGACCTCGACCTCGATGTCACCGGTGGGCAGTTCGGCGTTGACGTTGTCCGCGCCGCGGGTCAGCACCTTGCCGTCGATGCGGACGACGGTCTCCTTGGTGATGGAGCTCAGCGCCTCGTTCGCCGCGGTGTCCGGGCGGACGACGAGCTGCACGAGGCCGTGGTGGTCGCGCAGATCGATGAAGAGGATGCCACCCAGGTTCCGTCGGTTGTGCAGCCAGCCGGACAGGCGGACGTCGGTGTCGACGTCGGACGCGCGCAGCTCGCCGCAGGTGTGGGACCGGTACCGATGCATCGTTCATCCAAGTCGTCGGATCGGGGTGAGAGTGCGGCCCAGACTACCGCCCCCGCAACCCCGCGATCTTTGGCATATACGCGTCACGAATGCCCCGCCCCGGCACGGCTCGCCGACCCCCGGCCCACCACCCGCGGACCGACCCGCCGGCCGACCTCCGGGCCGCACCCCGGACCACCCTGCCGAGCGCGCCGCCGAGCACTCCGCAGACGGGCCCCGACCGCCCCGCAGGCCGCCCCCCGACCGACCCGCCGAGCACCCCGCCGGCCACCCCCTGACCACTCCCCGACCACCCCGCCAACAGCCCCGCCAGCAGACCCACTGGCTCCCCAATGTCTGATCAACATAAAGTGGTGCAATGCGCACCGAGGATGTATTGGCCGCCACCGCGACCGGCCTGTGGCGCTGGGACAACGCTTCGGCGACCGTCACGCTGGACGCCGAAGCGGCCCGGCTGCTCGGCCTGCCCGCGGAGCCCGTCGTGCTGGGCGAGTCCGCCGTGCGCGCCCGCTTCCACCCGGTGGACTGGGTCGAGATCAACGGCGTCGTCAACCTCGCCGTCGCCGAAGGCACCCTCGCGGAGGCCCGGCTGCGCATCATGGGCGAGGACGGCAAGGTGCTGCGTACGGTCCGCAGCCGCTCCCGCCCGCTCCAGCGGGGCAGGCCCGACAGGGGTGGCTATGAGACGGCCGGCGCCTATGAGCCGGCCGGCGACTACGACCCGGCCGGTGACTACGAGCTGGTCGGCACCCTCCAGGAGGTGGCCGAGCCGCAGCCCGGCACCAGCGCGGCCCGTACCCCGGTGACCGGCGAGTGGCACCGCAACCGGGAGGCGTTCCTGCTCGACGCGGGCCGCGCGCTCGCCGAGGCCCGCTCCACCAGCGAGGTACTGCGGGTCGCGGCCGGCCTGTCCATGCCCGGCTTCGAGCCGGAGGGCCTGGCCGTCTTCGGGGTGCAGGGCGACCGGCTGTCGGTGATCGGCCACCACGGGCACCAGCGGGGCGACGAGAGCCCCTTCCTCGACATGAAGCGGGACGCCGCCTACCCGGCCGCCGAGGTGGTCCGTACCGGCCGCGCCGTCTACCTGCCGACCCCGGACGACTACCGCCGCCGCTACCCCTCCGGCTGGCCGCTCGACGCGCGTTTCCACCGCCAGTCCTGGGCCTTCCTGCCGCTGATCGTGGCCGGCCGCACCATCGGCGCGTGGCTGGCCGCCTTCGGGCAGCCGGTGAGCTTCACGCCCGACGAGCGCGCGGTGCTCACCACGGTCGCCCGGATGCTCGCCCAGGCACTCTCCCGCGCCTATCTGCACGAGACGGAACGCGAGCTCTCGGACGGCCTCCAGCGCTCGATGATGCCCGCCCGCAAGCCGGACTTCCCGGGCATGCGGGTGGCCGCGCGCTACATCCCGACCGGCGGCGGCCTCCAGGTCGGCGGCGACTGGTACGACGTGATCGCGCTGCCCTCCGGCCGTACCGCGCTGGTCATCGGCGACGTACAGGGGCACGACGTGCGCGCCGCCGGGCTCATGGGCCAGCTGCGGATCGCGCTGCGCGCCTACGCGACCGAGGGCCACCACCCGGACGCGGTCCTCTCCCGCGCCTCGCGCTTCTTCGCCGGGCTCACCGACGGCGGCGGCTACGACCACGACGGCCCGGCCTTCCCGCACGCCTCCCCGCACGACAGCGCCGACGCGCGCTTCGCCACCTGCCTGTACATGGAGGTGGACCCGGTGCACGGCACCCTCGACATCGCGCGCGCCGGCCACCCCGACCCGGCAATCCGGCTCAGCGACGGCACGATGCTGATCCGCCCCACCGCCGGCGGACTGCCGCTGGGCATCGACCCGGACAGCGACTACCCGACCACCCGGCTCATCCTGGAGCCCGGCGAGACGCTGCTGATCTGCACCGACGGGCTGATCGAGACCGGCGGACACGACCTCGGCACGGGCTGGGCGCGCATCCGTTCCATCTTCGAGTCGCACCCCGACCCCGACCTGGAGTCGCTCGCCGACGCGCTGGTGCGGGCCGTCCACGGCCCGTCCTCGCACCACACCACCGGGCCGCTCGCCGACCGCCGCGAGGACGACATCGCGCTGATGCTGCTGTGCCGCGAGGGCGACGCGGGAGCGGGCCAGCGCCCCGACGAGGACCTGGTCCGGCGTACGGTGCTGACCGTCGCCCAGGCCGAGTCGGAGCGCATCGCGGGCATCCGCCAGCAACTGCGCGAGCTGCTGCACGACTGGACCGACCCGGAGCAGGTGCACGCGGCGACGCTGATGCTGACCGAGATGGTCACCAACGTCCTGGTGCACACCGACGGCGACGCGCTCGTGGTCGCCGAGCTGACCGGCTCGCCGGGCGCCCGGCGGCTACGGGTCGACGTGGCGGACGGCAGCGACGAACTCCCGCACCGCCGGCAGCCGGGCGAGCTGTCCGCGACGGGGCGCGGCCTGCTGCTGATGGAAGAGCTGTCCGACACCTGGGGCGTGGACCCGCGGGGCGAGGGCAAATGCATCTGGTTCTCGCTGTACGAGCGGACGCCGGAGGCCCTGGCAGGGACGGGAGCGACGGGGACGGCGGGATGACGCGGGCTGCGGGATGACGGATACAACCGTCGAGCCCGGGGCGGCGGCGTCCGGGGATCTCGCCTCGGACTATCTCGTTTCGGGCTGTCTCGCCTCGGGCTGTCTCGCCTCGGACTACGCGGACTACTCAGCCACGAGCGCGTCCCCCGAGGGCCCGTCCTCCTCGGCGGCCGGCGGCGCCCCCGCCGCGTAATGCGCGCGCAGCTCGGAGATCACCCCGAACACCGCCGCGGTGAGCGGCACCGCCAGCAGCATCCCGAGAATCCCGGCGACGCTCGCCCCCGCCGTGATCGCCAGCAGCACGACCGCCGGATGCATCTGCACCGTGCGGCTCTGGATCACCGGCTGGAGCACATGCCCCTCCAGCACCTGCACCGCGAGCACCACGCCCAGCACCCACACCGCGATGACGAAGCCCCGGTCGGCGAACGCGACCAGCACGGCGACCGCGCCGGAGAGGAACGCCCCGAGATACGGGATGTACGCGCCGACGAAGACCAGCGCGCCCAGCCCCACCGCCCCCGGCACACCCAGGATCAGCAGGCCGACGGTGATGCAGATCGCGTCGATGAGCGCGATGACGGTGGTGCCCCGCATAAAGCCCTCGACAACGCTGAAGGCCCGCCGCGCCATGGCTTCGAGCTGCGGCCCCGTGCTGCCCGGCGCGAGCGACTGGAGGGTGCCGGCCGCCTTGTCGGAATCCCGCAGGAAGAAGAAGGTCAGCAGCAGCGCGAGCACGCCGGCGGCGATGACCTGGCCGACGAGACTGATCCCGGACAGCAGCCCGGAGGCCGCAGAGCC
This sequence comes from Streptomyces sp. H27-D2, assembly GCF_035828615.1. Lineage (NCBI taxonomy): Bacteria > Bacillati > Actinomycetota > Actinomycetes > Kitasatosporales > Streptomycetaceae > Streptomyces > Streptomyces sp. H27-D2. Next base: position 31,025 of record NZ_JAYMZR010000048.1, read on the forward strand.
GCTGAACTTGGCGGCCAGGTCCTTCGCGCTGGAGGTCATGACGTCGAGCGAGTCCTTGTCGACGCCGAAGTGGTCCGAGAGGTCCTGCCCCGCGTTACTGACCGAGGACGCGATCTGGTCGCCGGTGTGGATCAGCGCGGTGACCACGATGTATCCCGCGCCGCCGACCACCCCGACCAGCGCGAGGCAGGTCAGCCCCGCCGCGACGGAACGATTCAGCCTCATCTTGATCAGCCACCGGTGCAGCGGCCCCAGCAGCGCGGTGCCGAGCAGCGCCAGCAGCACGGGCGTGACGGCCGCCTTGAGCGTGACGCACAGCCAGACGCCGACCCCGGCGACGGCGATCACCAGCAGGATCAGCCCGCACCAGGCCGCTGTGCGGCGGGCCGGCTCCGGCAGCAGTGGTCGGTGGGGCCGCGCATCGGTCTGCATCCGGTCATTCGATCATGGCGGCGCACGGCGGGCGTGCCCGGAGAGCCGGGCGGGTGAGCGGGGGCGCGCGGGGCGGGCGGGCGGCCCGCGCGGGGCGCGGGGCACGCACGCCTCCCCGCGCCGGGGGGACGGAGCGCGAAAAAACCGGCCGGGGCCCCAACGGGGGAGTAGGAGCCCCGGCCGGGGCTTGCGGGGGTGCAGGGGCTTGCGGGCCCGCCCCTGGTCTCAGAGCGCGTCGGCCGGAATCCTGCCGAGGCGGCCGGCCTGGAAGTCCTCGAATGCCTGCGCCAGCTCGGCCTGGGTGTTCATCACGAACGGCCCGTACTGCATCATCGGCTCGCGGATCGGCGCTCCGCCGAGCAGCACGACCTCGAAGTTCGGGCTGCGCGACTCCTGGGACTCGTCGGCCCGCAGCGTGATCGAGTCGCCGTCGCCGTAGACGACCGTCTGGCCCATCCGGAACGGACGCCCGTCCACACCCGCCGTGCCGCGCCCCGCGAGGCCGTACACGAGGGCGTTGAAGTCCGGGCGCCAGGGCAGCGTCAGCTCCGCGCCGGGGTTGACGGACGCGTGGATCATGGTGATCGGGGTGTGCGTGGCGCCCGGCCCCTGGTGGCCGTCGATGTCGCCCGCGATGAGCCGCAGCAGCGCGCCGCCGTCGGACGAGGCGAGCAGCTTGACCTTGGCGCTGCCGATGTCCTGGTACTTCGGCGGCATCATCTTGTCCCGCTTCGGGAGGTTCACCCACAGCTGGAGGCCGTGGAAGAGCCCGCCGCTCATGACGAGCGACTCCGGCGGGGTCTCGATGTGCAGCAGGCCGGACCCGGCGGTCATCCACTGGGTGTCGCCGTCGTTGATGGTGCCGCCGCCGCCGTGCGAGTCACGGTGGATGAACGTTCCGTCCATGATGTACGTGACGGTCTCGAAGCCGCGGTGCGGGTGCCAGGGAGTGCCCTTGGGCTCGCCCGGCGCGTACTCCACCTCGCCCATCTGATCCATCATGATGAACGGGTCGAGGTGCTGGTGGTCGATGCCCGCGAACGCGCGGCGGACGGGGAAGCCCTCGCCCTCGAATCCGCTGGGGGCGGTGGACACGGCGAGCACGGCGCGCGACGCGCCGTCCTCGGCGGGCTGCCCCACGCGCGGCAGGGTCAGCGGGTTCTCTACGGTCACTGCGGGCATGACGGGCCTCCTCGGCTCTTGCTTCCAAGTTAGTTGAATGGTGAACATTCGGCAAGCGCCCATCCATTCCCACTGGCACGGCAGCCACTCCCGGAGGCGCCCACGGCGCACGCGTGTGAGGGCGCCCACCGCCATGCGGTGGGCGCCCTCACACACTCAGGCGGGAGCGATCAGCCGTACATACGGCGCATCGCGAAGTCGACCATCTGCTCCACCGCCTTCGCGTCGAAGACCATCCGGTGGTCGCCCTCCATGTCGAGCACGAAGCCGTACCCCGTGGGCAGCAGGTCGATCATCTCGGCCCCGGTGATCACGAAGTACTTGGACTCCTTGCCCGCGTAGCGGCGCAGCTCCTTGAGGGAGCTGAACATCGGGATGACCGGCTGCTGGGTGTTGTGCAGCGCCAGGAAGCCCGGATTCTCGCCGCGCGGGCAGTAGATCTTCGAGGTGGAGAAGATGTGCTGGAAGTCCTCCGGCGACATCGAGCCGGTGGTGAAGGCCCGCACCGCGTCGGCGAGCGAGGGCGGTGACGGCTCGGGGTAGAGCGGCTGCTCGCCGTAGCCACCGGGAGCCTGCTGGGGCTGAGGCGGCGGGGCCGCGTACTGCTGCTGCCCCGCGCTCGCGTTCTGGTCGTAGCCGTACATGCCCCTGAGCCTACTGAGTCACAGTTGGCCGGTTAGGGGTTGCTTCTTATTACCGACGGGTAGCATCATCGTGCGTACCGATTGGTACGCATACGAGGATCCTCCCTCGCCGCCCGCCGTCACCCGAACAACCACCACCTCAACGAGGCTGCGCGGCCTCTGTTGATCGAGTCTTACGGAGCCGTTGCCATGGGCCACTACAAGTCGAATCTCCGCGACATCGAGTTCAACCTCTTCGAGGTGCTCGGCCGCGACAAGCTGTACGGCACCGGCCCGTTCGAGGAGATGGACGTCGAGACCGCCAAGAGCGTGCTCTCGGAGATCGCCCGCCTCGCGGAGAACGAGCTGGCCGAGTCCTTCGCGGACACGGACCGCAACCCGCCGGTCTTCGACCCGGACACCAACACCGCACCGATTCCGGACACCTTCAAGAAGAGCTACCAGGCGTACATGGACGCCGAGTGGTGGCGGCTGGGCATCCCGGAGGCCATCGGCGGCACCGCCACTCCGGCCACCCTGATCTGGGCGTACGCCGAGATGGTGCTGGGCTCGAACCCGGCGGTCTGGATGTACTCCTCCGGCCCCGCGTTCGCGGGCGTGGTGCACGACGAGGGCACCGAGGAGCAGCACAAGGTCGCACAGCACATGGTGGACCGCCAGTGGGGCTCCACGATGGTGCTGACCGAGCCGGACGCGGGCTCCGACGTCGGCGCGGGCCGTACGAAGGCGATCAAGCAGGACGACGGCTCCTGGCACATCGAGGGCGTCAAGCGCTTCATCACCTCGGGCGAGCACGACATGTCCGAGAACATCATCCACCTGGTGCTGGCCCGCCCCGAGGGCGCGGGGCCCGGCACCAAGGGCCTCTCGCTCTTCATCGTGCCGAAGTACGACTTCGACTGGGAGACCGGCGAGCCGGGCGAGCGCAACGGCGCGTACGCGACCAACGTCGAGCACAAGATGGGCCTCAAGGCCTCCAACACCTGCGAGATGACCTTCGGCGACCGCCACCCGGCCAAGGGCTGGCTGCTCGGCGAGAAGCACGACGGCATCCGCCAGATGTTCAAGATCATCGAGTTCGCCCGGATGATGGTCGGCACCAAGGCCATCGCGACCCTGTCGACCGGCTACCTGAACGCCCTGGAGTACGCCAAGGAGCGCGTCCAGGGCCCGGACCTGGCCGGCTTCACGGACAAGGCCGCGCCGCGCGTCACCATCACGCACCACCCCGACGTGCGCCGCTCGCTCATGACGCAGAAGGCGTACGCCGAGGGCATGCGCTCGCTGGTGCTCTACACCGCCTCGGTGCAGGACGAGATCGCCGTCAAGCAGGCCGCCGGCGAGGACGCGAGCGGAGCGGTCGGCCTCAACGACCTGCTGCTGCCGATCGTGAAGGGCTACGGCTCGGAGAAGTCCTACGAGCAGCTCGCGCAGTCGCTGCAGACCTTCGGCGGCTCCGGGTACCTCCAGGAGTACCCGATCGAGCAGTACATCCGGGACGCCAAGATCGACACCCTCTACGAGGGCACCACGGCCATCCAGGGCCAGGACTTCTTCTTCCGCAAGATCGTCCGTGACCAGGGCCAGGCCCTGACCACGCTCTCCGAGCAGATCAAGAAGTTCCTCGCCGAGGCCGTCGGCGGCGAGGAGCTGGCCCCGGCCCGCGAGGCGCTCGCCCAGGGCGCGGTGGACCTCGAAGCGATCGTCGGCACCATGCTCACCGACCTCGCGGCCACCGAGCAGGACGTCAAGGCGATCTACAAGGTCGGCCTCAACACCACCCGGCTGCTGATGGTCTCCGGCGACGTCGTCATCGCGTACCTCCTCCTCAAGGGCGCGGCAGTCGCCGCCGAGAAGCTGCCCACGGCCTCCGCCAAGGACAAGCCCTTCTACCAGGGCAAGATCGCGGCGGCGAAGTTCTTCGCGCACAACGTGCTGCCGGTCGTCTCCGTCCAGCGCGCGCTGGCCGAGTCGATCGACCAGTCGCTGATGGAGCTGGACGAGTCGGCGTTCTGATCGGGTCGGTGTTCTGACCCGGCTGGGTCCGGCCCTTGGGGGCCAGTGACGCATTGATCGCAGCGAGGCCCCTGTCCGAGAGAGTCAGCTCTCCGGGCAGGGGCTTTCGCGCTGCGCGGCGACGCCGGCCGGCTTCACGCCTCCGGATCCGACTGCGCCCCCGGTCCCGCCCCCGGCCCCGGCTCCGGCCGCGCGGCGGGGCGCGATGGCCGCGCGTACGGCTGCCGCGTGGCGGTGCACCGGCTTCGGGTCGAAGGATTCGCTCCGGGCGGCGGCGGGGAGAGGGACCGGCCGGCAGGCTTCGCACAGGCCGCCGGGGAGCGCCTCGGGGCGGCCGGGAGCCCGGCAGGTGGTGCACTCCATGAACCGCATCCGGGGCGGAGCCTGCGCGGGTTCGGGTTCAGGCAGCGGCCCGGCGTACGGCGGCAGGGCGGCGAGCCGCACCTCCGCGATCCGGCGCGGAAAGTGCACGCGCGTCGGAAGCCCGGCGACGAGCGCCTGGAGGACCTGGGCCTCGCCCGCGCCACGCTCGAACCACTGCTCGACGACGGGTTCCAGGGCCGCGCAGTCGGCGGCGGAGAGCGTCATCCGGGGGTCGGCCAGGCCGAGCCGGGCGAGGAGCGCGTACGCGGGCGTTTGCGCGGGCCGTTCGACGGTGCGGGCGGGAGGCCGCGTCCGTACGGGCCGCGTCAGGCGCGTCGGCCCTGCCGGTACGGGGTCGGCGGCTCGGGCCGGGGCCGTCCGTACCGGCCGCGTCGGCCACGTCGTCGTTGCCGGGACGGGCGCGGCGGCCCGAGCCGGGGCCTCGACCGCGGGCCGGGGCCGTACGACGGGCGCGGGCTCGACCGCAGGCCGGGGCCGGGGCCGTGCGACGGGCGCGGGCTCCTCCGGCTCCGGCCACCCCACCGGGTCCGACTCCGGCCACCCCACCGAGTCCGACTCCGGCCCCCACTCCGGCCCCCACTCCCGCTCCCGCTCCCGCTCCCGCTCCAGTAGCGACTCCGGCTCCAACTCCGGCTCCCGCCAGCTGTCCATCACCCGGCCTGCGAGGTGCGCCGCCCACCAGGCATCGCTGCGCGCGGCACGCGAGAAGTGCGTCCGCGTCACCCACCGATTGCCGTTGACGTGCTCTTTCACCCGCCGCAGATGCCCGACGACGGACAGCTCCCGCAGCACGGTGCCGATCGCGGCCTGGCCGGGCGGGAGTTCGCCCGCCAGTACCTTGGTGGAGATGTCCGCGCCGTCCGGCAACTGGTCGATGTACCCGGCGACGCTCGCCGTCAACGGCGTGAGCTCCGCGAAGTCCTCCGGGCGACAGGGCTCTTGGCCGCAGACGGACCGCTTTCCGAAGCCGGGTGCGGCCATCGGGTGCCCCGACGGGGACAGGTCAAAGCTAAAGTGGCTGGCAGCCATGGGATCGCTCTTCTCGATCTCGTTGGTCAGGCCCCCGGCAGGTGTTGGTGCACCTTCGGGGGCCGTTTCTTGCGGCGCACGCTACACCGAGATGCCCCTGTGTCGCGACCCGATCACAAAACGTCACCCCGCCTGCTCGCGCGGCCACTTGGGGAGGGGTGGGTGGGTGGGAACAGTTCTCCTCCCATTCCGCTAGAAGGCGTCTCGGATCCCGGATCCCGGATCTCGCATCCCGCGCCCCGAGACCCGGGACTCGGGCCCGGCGGGCTCATGCGGCTGGATCAACAGGCCGCGCTTCAGGGAATTTCGGCCCAGGTCTGCATAGTCGCCTCCAGGGTCCAGATCCGAACCTTGGCCTGGACTCTCTCTGCGTACATGTCCCGCTCCGCGACGATGCTCAGATCTCCCGTACCCAGTTGCTTTCGCACGGCGTGTTCGGTGAGAGACATGCCGGTCACTCCGCCTTCGCACAGGGCGTTCAGCAGTGCGGCGTCCCAGGTGCGCTCATGCAGTCTCCACGGCGCACGTCCTTCCGCGGTGGCGCGAAGAAGGTGCGTGTAGGCGTCAGCGCACTTCCGCCTGGCGCGCCCGTCTTTGACCTGGAAGACATGATTTCCGGTCTCGATGACGGTGGCGGTCGGCAGGACGAACTTGACGCCCTCCTGCTTGCGACGCTCCATCTCCGCCACGACCGCATCCCGTCGCTCGTTCATGAACGGCACATTCAGAACTTCCACGAGAACGCAGGTGTCCAGAAAGTCGACGACAGGCAGAGCCAGGGCGGGCTGCTTCTGCCTTTTCACAGAGTCCTCAAGAATTCTTCGATGGTCTGGTTCGAGTCTCCGAGGGGCTCGGCCGCAGCGGGTAGCCGGCCCTTCGCGACGGCGTCGCCCAGGCCGCCGGCGGCGAAGAGGTCCACGTAGCCCGGAAGGTCCGTAAGCTTTGTCAGCAGACTCTCGCCCGTATCCGGGTCACGTGTGCACACCACCACTCCCGAGTGATCCTGCGCCGACAAAGAATTCAGAAGTGCCGGACTGTGGGTGGTGAACAAGATATCGATACGCCGACGATCCGACTCTTCTTTCATCAGCCCCAGTACACGGGCTGCCTGTGTCGGATAAAGGCCGTTCTCGATCTCTTCGATCACCAGCAGGCGCTGAGCGGGCTCGGTCACGTCGGAGACCGACTCATGCGACTTCTGTTCCGCATCGACCACGGGAGCGCTGAGCAAGGCCGTGCCGAAGGCCAGGAACCGAAGCATGCCGTCGCTCAACAGACGTGCAGGGACCTCGTTCACCACGTGGTGGAAGCCCTCCTCGTGAAGTACGAGCTGGACGTCGCCCAGCGGGGTCCGGACGCTGTCGACCTCCACCACCGGGTACTCGGGCATACCCGCGATCAGCTGCTTGAGGCGGCCGAAGGCTTCGCCGTCCGAACGCTTGAGTTCGGCCACCGCAGCGCTGAGATTGTCACCGCTGCGGCGCAGTTCGGAGTCCCGCGCGTTCACGTACTGCCTCATGAGGTGTGGCACCGGATCCAACAAGAACACTTCTCGCAGAGCCGTCACCACGGACTCCGCCGCACGATGGACCAGACGAGTGGCCTCACTCGTGGCAGGGACGCGCACCGCGATCTGGCTGCACAACAGTCGGTCGGCAGCGAATGGCAGGCCAGGGTCCGTACCGGTACGCCCGTTGAAATATCGGACATTGAGATCGCTCCGCTGAGGATCCCTCACATCGCTGGCAAACAGGGATCGCCCGCTGACGACCCGTTTGCTGCCGTACGCTGCCCTGCCAACGGCGGTGAGCCGTTCGCTGACGACGCGTACCTCCGGTCGTACCTCGATCTCCACATCGAGGTCGAAGGCAACCTCCCCGACGCGCACCCGGCAGCCGATGGCGAAACTGTCCTGACCCAGTGGGGCACAGCCCTCCGCACCACCCCGAATAGGGTCCTCCGCAGAGCGAGGGCCATCCAAGGCATCGCGCAGCGGTTCGCCCAGCGCCAGACGGGACAGGACCACCAATGCGTCGAGAGCATTGGACTTGCCGCTCCCGTTGCGCCCGATGAGCAGAGTGAGATCACGTAGGTCCAGCGTCTGCCCGGCGAAACTCTTGAACGCCGTCAGCCGCACTTCCTCGAGACGAGACGTCTCCACGGGTACCTCTCTCATCGATTCTGGGCGGACGACGCGATGGTAATCAGCCATGCCCGGCTACTGAGCGTTTGGGCGCGATGTCGGGCGCTGCGCGCCCGTTCGATGCTGGTCAGAGCCCAGCCGTGAACGGATACCGCGCCGAAAACCTCAGTAACCAGTATCTCCACATAGCGTCGCTTGATGAACCAGACGCGTCGGGAAGGCCATTCGCCCGGCGGCGGACCGGAACCCGCCTACGTCGTGGCTGACGACGCTTCGTCGGCGTGATCCTGCGCTTCCAGGACGAGGTGCCCCAGGACGGCTTGGCGGTGCCGCTGTGCGGGGACGACCCAGGGGCCCTGGATCTGGTGCCGAGTTGGTGACGGCCTTGGGCGCAGTCCCGCTGGACGTGGGCGGTGTGGACCGGGCCGGCTACCTGGAGGCCACCGCCGCGTTCGTGATCGGCGTGTGGTTCACGGGCGGCGACCCGCGCACGGCACTGCCGCACGCGGAGCACGCCCACGGCTGACCGGGGATTGCGGCGACGCCACGACCCCGAACTCGCCTGGTACGCGGAGCGCGGCCAGGCGCGATTTCAAGATCGTTCATGCCAGAACGGGAATAGTCCCGAGTCCGCATGGACCAGCGCTTGCCCGCTGCGTAGCGTCGATCCCGAACAGTGCAACCAGGACTGAGGACTGAGGAGTTCGGCCATGGAACGTGGGGAACTGACCCGACTCACCGGCACCGGCACCGGCAACCCGGACGATCCACCCTGCGGCGGGGACGACTGCCCCAACGTCTACAGGCACGACGAGCGGGGCTCCATCATCGTCCAGGGCAACCGATTCGAGGGCTTCCCCGTATCGGATGGGGAAGCCCTCGTGGAGATCCCGGACCACGTTCTGCGGGAGGCATTCCGTGCACTTGGCTGGTAGCGACTGGCGCGCGTACTTCGACTCCATGGAACGGGACGCCTGGCGCTTGGAGACTCGCCCCGTCTACACCGTGCCGCAGGAAGAGCAAGCCATCCGGAGATTCCAGGCCGGGAATCCCCTCGACCCTGGCGACACAGCCGCATGGACCGGCAGGGTCAGGAACTACCGCGCCACCAACCGGAGCGTAGGCAGGGTGCATATCGTCACCCGGCCTTTGACGGACTACCTCCGCTTCGAATTCGAGCACTACCGCCATAATGTGGAGGCCGGAGAGGATGTCCGCATCCTCGACCTCACCGACCGCCCTGATCCCGGCATACCGAGTCAAGATTTCTGGCTCTTCGACGACGCCCAAGTGGTACTGATGAACTACCGGGCAGACGGAACGCAGACCAGCCGAGAGGTATTCGACGGGGACCCGAAGCCTTACGTCGAGTGGAAGCGGATCGCGGTGGCAGAATCGGTACCCTTCCTGGAGTACGTGAAAGACTAGATTGAGTGACGCTGGATCCCGAGCAGCTAGGGAAGTCGAAAGCGGACCTGGCGGAAAAGCTCCGAGAGCTTCGAAAGCGAGCCGGCCTCACAGGGGACCGGCTCGCCAAGCGTTGCAATATGTCGCAGAGCACCATCAGTAAAATTGAGACGGGTCGAAAGACCCCGAAGCTGATAGACGTAGAACGCATCCTTCGAGCACTTGACGCATCTCCGGATGCGATCGCGGAAGTGGCTGCGCTGGCCAGGATGGCCAACACCGAATGGCAAGACATTCGGACATCATGGCGCAGAGGATTGGACAAACGGCAAACGGAGCTGGCATCCCTTGAGGTCACTGCCCGCGACATGCGGTACTTCCTGCCTTCAATGATCACCGGCCTGTTGGCCACACCAGAGTATGCGAGAGCCAGCCTGGACTACTCGCCGGGTGATATCAGCAAAACCCTGGCGAAGAAGCTGGACAGGCAAGCCGTCCTGTACGACAGGTCCAGGACGTTCACCTTCATACTCACCGAGCAGGCAGTGAAATGGTCCGTCATTCCGCCTGCGGCCATGTCGGTGCAGATCGACCACCTGGTATCCGTGTCGCGCCTTCCGAATGTGCGGCTGGGAGTGATCCCCAACGGAACACGGATAAGCCGGGGCCCCATGAACACATTCACGGTCTACGATGACCGGCTGGCCACTGTGGAGACGTTCACCGGACGCATCGTGTTCCAGGACTACAGAGACGTTGCCGAACATCTTGCGCTGTTCGCCCTCTACGAAAGCCGGGCAACGTTCGGCGAAACATGCAGGGAACACCTGTCCAGGTGGGCGGAGATGTACCGGAGAGGTCTTTAGCCCATAACAGGAATAAGGCTGGAACCATTCCGGCGAATGCCCGAGGATGAGTACATGACCTCGGACACCGCACGAGCCGCCCAGGAAGCCGATGCATTTCTGACTGGAAAGCGGAAGTCGGATGACGCGGCAGCCATGCTCTCCAATGTCCTACGGACCATAGGCATCAGGGTCGGGGACGAGGATTCATGGCCATGGATGGACGGCCGTGCGTCATGGTCCGGTGAACCTTCGGTGTTCTTGGGAACTGTGCCCCTCCAGACCGTCAACAAGCTCATTGACGTTCTGATCCGGGGGCAACTCTTGGAGCGCAAGGAAGCTCAGCGGGCCTTGGGCTACGACGATTGATCCACCAATCGGGAGGATGCAGCATGACCAACGAAACCGACCTCTACCGACTGCCTCTTGACGGCATCCGGTTCACCAACGCTTGCGGGGGGAACACGCATCCCGACGGTGAATCGTGCGTGACGCTGGCCCGCATTGGTGACGGAATCTGGGCCGTGGCGGATAGCAAACGGCCGGACGCCGAGCCTCTGCGGTTCACCACGGCCGAATTGAACGCGGCGGGCATCGAACCAGGCCGCTTCGGTCTCTCGACCTGACGCGGACCCGAGAACGACAGTCCCGGCCTACTCCCGTAGGCCGGGACTGTTCTGGATGAACCAAACCGAATTGAACAGGAGCGGCGTTGCATCACCACGGGTACCTCTGGATCGGTGACAAAGCAACGTTCGACAAGGAGTCGTGAAGGTCCCGCTGGATAACGACACGCCCCCTTCCTGCTGAGCGGCACCATCCGCGCCGGAATCCGGATCACTGCCTCCGTGCTTGCCGAAGACCTCCGTGCTTGCCGAAGAAGAGTAGAGCCGTGACTTTGCCCGCTCGCCTGCCGGTTGCGTCGCACGACCATCACGCGGCGACCGAGAAGGGACGGACCGCAAATGACGGGCCGGCCCTTCATGCTCGGTCAGATCAGGTGATCGAACTCGCCGTGGTCATGTCTCGGATTCTACCTAGGATGGGTCAAACTCTCCGGCCTTAGCCCCGTGGAGGAAGCATTCCCAGACATGGCGGGTGACAACGAACGGCGCGTTTCCAAGATCTTCATTGTCTCGGAGCGCTACACGGCCGTCAGACAAAAAGGCCGCCTCCAGGCACCCGCCACTAGAACTTGAGGCCGACGCCTTAAACCATTCGGCGTTTTCCAATGCGTCAGGCGAGAGCCACCCTGTCGTATTGGCCATTATCTCATCTCCTTTGCAGCACGCTCGATGAGCGCTAGCGAATCGTCAGGGTCGATAGCGGCTGCCTTCAATACGTCAAAGGCATGCACGAATCGCCGCACGTCGCGTTCCTTTTCCAAGTACAGGTTTCCTGCCGGATTGTCGACGTAGACGACAGAGGGCTCATCTTCGAACTCAAGCAGGCTGAATGCGCCGCCGAGCCCCGGATGACTCCGCTTGTCGAACGGCACGATCTGGATCATTACGTTGAGCAGGTCAGCGGTCTCGCGCAGGTGCCGGAGCTGAGTGCGCATCACCTCAGCGCCGCCGATCGGCCGGCGGATGACACTCTCGTCCAGTACCGCCCACAGTTCCAGCGGGTTTCCCTCACGGTTCAACAGCCGCTGTCGCTCCGTGCGCACCTGCACCAGGTCGTCAACGTCGGCCGGGCGATGCGTCCGCGTCGCTTTGATGACCGTCCGCGCATAGTCCGGAGTCTGCAAGAGCCCGTGGACCAGCAGGGGTTCCCAGGCCCGTTCAGCGCGCGCGTCGGTCTCCAACCCCACGTACACCTCAAGACCGGACGGCAAAACCTCCTCGAACGACTCCCACCATCCCCGCTTCTGCGAGTTGGTCAGCATCGTGAGAAGCATGTCGATTTTACTCTCGTCCTCGACGCCGTACAGCGCGCACAAGACCCGTACATCTCTTTCTTTGGCGACCGCACCACCCCTGCCGGTCTCAATGCGGCTCAGCCTCGTATCACTACAGCCCAGGGCTTTTGCGGATTCACCAATGAGCCGTCCGGCGGCAACTCGCAGTCGCCGCAGCTCGGCGCCGAGCTGTCGCCGGTGCACCGTGGGGCCGGTGACCATGGGCTTCCCTCCTCGACGCTTACTCCTGCTTGCGCGTGGCGCACTTGCTCGCTGACAGTCTGCCCCACGGTCGGGCTGGGCTGCATACATGAGCGGTCCCTTCCATCCCGGTCGAACACCAGTCTCGCATGTGCTCAACACTTGCTACGCACTTGCGTTGGAGGTGCGCGTGGCATCACTCTAGGACCAACTCAGCACGCCTTGTAGTGGCTCGGTTACACATAGCCGATCTTGGGCCGCGCAGTGATTCGGAGTTCGGGCATGGCACCGACAGGACGTATGCACGACAGCGCCACCACCCGGGAGTTCTCGATCCCGGTCAGCCAAGACGCACTTCGCCGCCTACAGGGCGCGGCGTGCATCGTCTGCGGCGAGGTGGCCCGGCAGCTTTACCCGGCAGGCCACGCCGTCAGCGTCTCCCCTTGCGGGCAGGTGCTGCGGTGGAACGTGCGCGCCTGCGCGCCGCACACGGAGGCCGGATGAATGCCGCCGGCGCGGCGTCCGCACTCCGCGCCCACCCCCGTACGTCCCCCACCAGACCGCAGCCCAAGCGCTGATCCTTCCGGAGGCCCCTCAGTGACGCGCCCTCATACCATCGGCGAAACCGGCCCCGCCGGCCTGCGCGCCGTCCCCCCGCAAGGACTCAGTTCTTCCCGCGCCGGACGCGACCGGCGTATCACCCAGAACTTCGCGCGGGCATCCGACAGCCCAAGCCGGGCCAGACGTCACACGCGCGTGACGCTGGCTACCTGGCAGGTACCGGACGACGTTGCCGAACGGTTGGAGAGCATCGTCAGCGAACTCGTCGCGAACGCGGTCCAGCACACCACCAGCCTCCGGGTGACCCTCGTGGTGTCCCTGGTCCGAGGCACGGCCACCGTCCGCGTGATCGACGCCGACCCCCACGAGCCGCTGCACGCCCAAGACCCGGGCCCAGACGCCGAGAGCGGCCGTGGACTCTTCCTGGTCGACGCACTCGCCGACCGCTGGGGGCAGGAACCCGCCCCCGCCGGCAACGCCGTATGGGCCGCCATCGACATCACGGCCGCCACCTCATGAACGACACCGCCCGCCGACTCGCCGACCTCACGCCGGGCAGCTTGCACACCCTTCAACATTCTGTTGTCGCACCCGACCCGGCAACGGAAATCGCGCTGCTCACCCGGCTGCGGAACGCCCTGATGCGGTACGAACCGCCCGGTGCCCCCAAGAACGCCTCGCAGGACCAGGGCGACCCCTAGTTCCACGAGGTTCCCCGCGATCGACGCCGAAGAGGCGTCCTTCGCGGAAGGCCGTGCGTGGTCCGGAGACCAGTCCCAGCCGCACTGGGGTCCGGACCGCGCACCGGCGGCTTCCGCCCGGCACCAGCACGGTTCCAGAAGTGCCCAGACGCGCCGTGACGGCCAGGCAGCCCATTCATGAAGGAGCCAACTGATGTCCCAGCAAGCACCCTTCGGCGGTGACTGGTTCGGCTGTGCCATCGGAGTCGTGCTCACCGTGACGCAGATCGTCGGACTGGTTTTCCTCGCTGCGGCCGTTCACCTCGGCAACGGTCGTGACCGCGCTACCTCGGCCGCCGATCTGTCGAGGCGCGGGCAGCCTGACATGCGCGATCTGGCCGACTGACAGGAGCGTGCACGACGACGAAACACGCTCGGTGTCGCTGATCTGGATCATCAGCGGGCCCTGAGCCGGACGACGCGGCAGCCATGCGGGTGGGTGCGGCGCACCACGGAGCCGTCGCCGGAGGTCACCACCACCCCCGCGCCCGCGAGACCGCCCCGCGCCCCCCGCATGCCCCCCGCGCCCCCTCCCTATGCTGGGGTCATGAGCATCCCGACCCGCTTCGATCGCGGCCACACCGACGACCTGATCAGCTTCCTCGCCGCGAGCCCGACGCCGTATCACGCGGTCGCGAACGCCGCCGCGCGGCTGGAGAAGGCCGGTTTCCGGCAGGTCGAGGAGACCGACGGATGGGACGAGGCGGCCGGTGGGAAGTACGTGCTGCGGGGTGGGGCGATCATCGCCTGGTACGTGCCCGAGGGGGCCACGGCCGCTACCCCGTACCGGATCGTCGGCGCGCACACCGACTCGCCGAACCTGCGGGTCAAGCCGCTGCCGGACACCGGTGGGCACGGCTGGCGGCAGGTCGCCGTGGAGATCTACGGCGGGACGCTGCTCAACACCTGGCTCGACCGCGACCTCGGGGTCGCCGGGCGGCTGTCGCTGCGGGACGGTACGAGCCGGCTGGTCAACGTCGACCGGCCGCTGCTGCGGGTGCCGCAGCTCGCCGTACACCTCGACCGGGGGGTCAACGCCGAGGGGCTCAAACTCGACCAGCAGCGGCACATGACGCCGATCTGGGGCCTCGGGGAGCCTCGTGAGGGCGATCTGATCCGGTTCCTGGCGGAGGACGCCGGCATCGCGGCCGGCGACGTCACCGGCTGGGACCTGATGGTGCACAGCGTCGAACCGCCCGCCTACCTCGGCCGCGACCGCGAACTGCTCGCCGCGCCCCGGCTGGACAACCTGGTCTCCGTGCACGCCGGTACGGCCGCGCTGGCGGCCGTCGCCGCCACGGACGGCAAGGACGGCGGCGGTCCCGCGTACATCCCGGTGCTCGCCGCCTTCGACCACGAGGAGAACGGCAGCCAGTCCGACACCGGCGCGGATGGCCCGCTGCTCGGCAACGTCCTGGAGCGCTCGGTGTTCGCGCGCGGCGGCTCGTACGAGGACAAGGCCCGCGCCTTCGCCGGCACCGTCTGCCTCTCCTCCGACACCGGCCACGCCGTGCACCCCAACTACGCGGAGCGCCACGAGCCGGGCCACCACCCGATGCCCAACGGCGGCCCGATCCTGAAGGCCAACGTCAACCAGCGGTACGCGACGGACGGTTCGGGCCGCGCACTATTCGCCGCCGCGTGCGAGCGCGCCGGGGTGCCGTGGCAGCACTTCGTCTCCAACAACTCGATGCCCTGCGGCACCACGATCGGCCCGATCACCGCCGCCCGGCACGGCATCGCGACCGTCGACATCGGCGTCGCGATCCTGTCCATGCACTCGGCGCGCGAGCTGTGCGGCGCGGACGACCCGTATCTGCTGGCGAACGCGCTGGTGGCGTTCCTCCAGGACTGAGCGGGCGGGCAGCTTCGACGCGGACAGCAAGCACCTCGTCTCGTCCGGCTACCAGGACTACGCCGACGTGCGATAACCCGCACCCCGGCCCACCGCCTCCGGGTGGCGGGCTCCCTCGCACGGCTGATTCGAAGAGGGGTACACGAACGCCGACCGGCCGGAACAGCCAAGCGAGTTGAAGGGGAGATCCACGGGTCTGAGACGCTGCATAGTTCTGCTGGCGGTAGGTGCGATCCTCACCTTCGCCACCGACTGGACGATGGACAGCGTCAACGCCGACCTGGTCGGCTTGATCATGATGGCCGTCGGCGTCATCGGCATCGCCGCGTACATGAGCGTGCTCAAGCGGCGGCGCGGAATGCCGCCGACCACCACGACCGTGGTGGAGGACGACACCTACCGCCACCTCGGCTGACCGCTCCACCCCAGGACCGCGCTCGCTCAGCCGTCCAGCCCCGCCAGCACGAGCGGCAGCCGCGCCACGCCACCCTCGACGACACGGACCGGAACGCCCCAGTCCTGCTGATGCATATGGCAGGCGGGGTAGAGGTTGTCAGGGTCGTCGTCACAGGAGGCCGCCATCGCCGAAACGTGCAGCACACCCTCCGACACACCCTCCGTCACGCCTTCCGACACGCCCTCCGACGCCCCTTCCCGCAGGACCAGTTGACGGCTCAGATCCGTCCCCGTCCCCGCGCCCTCCGCCAACAGCTCGGGCGGTGTGGAGCTGACGATCAGCCGGGTGGACGGCCCGTAGCGCGTATCGAGCTTCTGTCCGGCGGGGGCCTGGAAGACCACCTCCAGCAGCAGCCCGCCCGGCGCGATGTCGGTGGCCGCGCGCTGCGTGCGGTGGGCGACGGACTCGACCCGTACGGCCTGCTCGGGCAGCCGCAGCCGGGTCAGCCGGTGTCGCGCCGACTCGACGACCACGATGTCCTGGCCGACGAGGACCGCGCCGGACGGCTCCCGCAGATCGGTCGCGAGGGTGCTGACCTCGCCCGTCGCCGGGTCGTAGCGGCGCAGCGCGTGGTTGTACGTGTCCGAGATCGCGACGGAGCCGTCGGGCAGCGCGGTGACGCCCAACGGGTGCTGGAGCAGGGCCTGTTCGGCGTCGCCGTCGCGGTGGCCGAAGTCGAAGAGTCCGGCGCCGACGGCCGTGCGGACGACGAAGCCGTCGCCGGAGCGGGCATCACCGGAGCGGGCATCGCCCGAGCCCTGTTCGCGGTCCCGCTCGACCCACCGCACCGCGCTCGTCTCGGAATCCGCGACCCACAGCCGGTCCTCCGTAGCGGCCAGCCCCGACGGCTGGGCGAACCACGCCTGCGCCGCTGGGCCGTCCACGAGACCCTCGTTGGTGGTGCCCGCCGCGACCTCGACCGTCGCGGTCGCCGGGTCGTACGTCCACAGCTGGTGGACGCCCGCCATCGCGATCCACAGCCGGCCGGCGAACCAGGCCACGTCCCACGGCGAGGAGAGGCTCACCTCGCGGGCGGGCCCGGCGGCCGGTGAGCCCTGCCACCACTGGCTGCCGGTGCCCGCGAGCGTCGTGACCTCGCCGGTGGCCGGGTCGTAGCCGCGCAGCGCGTGATTGACGGTGTCGGCGACGACCACCGTGCCGTCCGGCAGCAGCGCGAGGCCCTGCGGCTCGCTGAAGCGGGCCAGGCCGGGGCCGCCGTCGATGAGCCCGCGCTCCCCCGCGCCGATCCGCCGCACGACGGTCTCGCCGTCCGCCGCGAGCTCCACCAGCGAGTGCCGCGTCGTGTCCGAGACCAGGAAATTGCCCGTGGGCAGCGCGAGGACCTTGCCGGGGAAGCGGAGATCGGTCGCGACGGGCTCCATCGGCAGGGGCGCGAAGCTCCTTGAGGGGTGGTGGTCGGGCGACGGGTGGGCATAGGGACCGTCGCCCCGCCGCAGCGTGCCCTTCGCCGCGTGCTCGGCCTCCAGCTCCTCGACCAATTGCTCGATGGCGTGCACGTGGCCCTCGCCCGCGTGCTGGGCGACGATGTAGCCCTCGGGGTCGATGACGACGAGGGTGGGCCAGGCCCGTACGGCGTACTGCTTCCAGGTCGCGAGCTCCGGGTCGTCGAGCACCGCGTGGTGCACCTCGTAGCGCTCGACGGCGTCCACGACGGCCGCGTGCTCCGCCTCGTGGACGAACTTCGGCGAGTGCACGCCGATGATCACGAGCGTGTCGCGGTGTTTCTCCTCCAGCTCGCGCAGCTCGTCCAGGACGTGCAGACAGTTGACGCAGCAGAAGGTCCAGAAATCCGCGATGACGATACGTCCTCGCAGGTCAGCGAGGGTAAGGTCAGTTCCGCCGGTGTTCAGCCAGCCGCCCTTGCCGATCAGTTCGGGGGCGCGGACGCGTGCACGTGAAGCCATGTCACTATCCAACATCACCCTCCCGCGTACGCATTCCTGCGGGGCGGGCGGGAACAGCTCGCAGCATGAAATACCTGGTGCGCGACAAGATCTTCGGGTTCGGCGACGACTACTGGATCGAGGACGAGCACGGCCGGCAGACCTTCCTCGTGGACGGCAAGGCGCTGCGGCTGCGCGAGACCTTCGAGCTGAAGGACCCGGCCGGCCGGGTGCTCGTCACCATCCGCAAGAAGATGCTCAGCCTGCGCGACGCGATGGAGATCGAGCGCGACGACGAGCGGCTCGCGACGATCCGCAAGAAGCGGCTCTCGCTGCTCCGCAACCACTACCGGGTCGAGCTGGTGGACGGCACCGAGCTGGACGTGAGCGGCAAGATCCTCGACCGGGAGTTCAGCGTCGAGTACGACGGCGAGTTGCTCGCTCACATCTCGCGGAAGTGGTTCCGGATCCGGGACGCCTACGCGGTCAACGTCGTACGGGAGGACGCCGACGCGCCGTTGATGATCGCCGTCGCGGTGTGCGTGATCCGGCTCGCGGAGCGGGATCACGGGAACGACTGAGCGGGATCACGGGGTCAGCTGAGCGGGTGGACGGGAACGGCTGAGCGGGTGGACGGCTGAGCGGAGCGGCCCCGGGTTCGGCAGGGGCCTACGCCCGGGTGCGGCACGGGCCTACGATCGTCACACCAAAGCACTGCCGGGGTGCCCGTGCGGAGCGTAACTTGACTGCACAGCACCCAGCCCGCGTACGCACCGCCCGAGGGGTTCCGTGACCGTCCACCCGAGTATCCAGCCCTACATCGACGCCTGGACCCACTCCATCGAAGCGATATCCGAGTTGGTGACGCCGCTCGTCGAGGGTGAGTGGAACCGCCGGACCGACTGTCCGGGCTGGTCCATCCGCGACATCGTGTCCCATGTCATCGGCGTCGAGTGCGAGATGCTCGGCGATCCGCGCCCGATCCACACGCTGCCGCGCGACCTCTACCACGTCGTCGACGAGACGACCCGGTACGTCGAAGTGCCCGTCGACGTCAGACGCTGCCACACCGCCCCGGAGATGACCTCCGAGCTGGAGTACACGATCATCCGCCGCTCCCGGCAGCTGCGGAACGAGTCCCGCGAGCCGAGCTTCATGCTGCGTGGCCCGCTCGGCACCCAGATGACGCTGGAACACGCCCTGCGGATGCGGGCGTTCGATGTCTGGGTGCACGAGCAGGACCTGCGCAGGGCGCTGGGCCGGCCGGGCAACCTCGACTCGCCGGGCGCGCTCGTCACGCGCGACTTCCTGGTCGCCGCGCTGCCCAAGGTGGTCGCCAAGGACGCGGGCGCCGCCGCGGATTCGGCCGTCGTGTTCGATGTGCACGGCGCGCTGGAGTTCATGCGCACGGTACGGGTCGACCCGGGTGGCCGGGCCTCGGTCAGCGGCAGCCCCTCACTCGGCCCGGCGGCGACGCTGAGCCTCGACTGGGAGACGTACTTCCTGCTGGCCTGCGGCCGGGTCAAGCTGGCGGCGGTCGCGGAGAACGTGAAGGTGGAGGGGGACCAGGCGCTGGCGGAAGCGATTCTGCGGGTGTTCGCGGTGACGCCGTAGCGGTAGCCGGTGCCGGGCTACGGCTACGGCTACGGCTACGGCTACGGCTACGGCTACGGCAGTATCTACGCGGCTACGGTCGCGCGCCGCAGCCCGTCTCCGTCCGCCGCTCCGGCCGCCGCCGGCCGTCCCCGTCCCGCCCCGGCCCGTCCCCCAGCGGGCCCCAGCAGGGCCCTCTCCGCCAGCGGGCCCCCTCAGAGACTCAGAGACCGAAGAGCGGCCCGCAAGCCTCCAGGCCCGCGATCCGGACCGGGACTCCGCCGCTCGCAGCCGCCGCCCCGGACTGCCCCGGCTCCTCCCGCTGCCCCGCCTCCCACGTCGCGCGATCCAGCCGCAGCCGTTGCAGCGTGCGGGCCGTGCCCTGCACGGAGGCCACGGTCAGGCCGTCCGGGCGGTAGCCGAGCTTGCGCGATACGGCGAGCGAGCGCGGGTTGTCCGTCATGGCGGCCGAGGTCACCGCCCGTGCGCCCAGGCCCGCGAACGCCAGGTGCACCGCGGCCGCGCGCATCTCGGTGCCGATCCCCCGCCCCTGGTGCGCGAGCCCCAGCCAGGACCCGGTGTCCACCTCGCGGGTCACCGCGAAGTCGGCCGCCGTCATGTCCTGCCGCCCGACGACCCGGCCGTCGCGCAGCACGGCGAGGCTCAGCGTCCAGCTCTGCGGGGTCCAGTTCGCGATGGTGCTCAGTACGTGCTGGAAGGTGGTCCGGCCGCGCTCCTCGGGGGTGCCGACGGTCCACGGGATGGTGAACGGCATGGACGCCTCGTCATGGACGCCGTCCGCGGCGACCTTCGCCAGCTCGTCGAGCAATTCGAGGTCCGGCAGGCGCAGTTCGAGGCGCGGCGTGCTGACCCGGAGCCCGTACAGAGGCCAACGGCGGGGCTGCTGGTCCCGATGGTGCTGACAGTGAGCTTCCATGACGGGAGCTTGCCGGACCGACCGCCGAGCCGTCGAACGATTTACGGGACGGCCGGCAGCCAACGAGCCCCACCCGCCGCTCCCGCCGCTCCTCCCTCTCCCTCTCCCTCTCCCTCTCCCTCTCCCTCTCCCTCTCCCCCTCCGCCTACGCCGTCGCCGGCACATGCACCGTCTCGACCCGGCTGGCCACGATGCGCTCGCTCTCCAGCCGGTGCGCCCGCGCGCGGAGCCGCAGGATCTGAGTGATGCCGAGCAGCTCCAGGACGAAGACCGAGGCGAAGGCGATCCGGTAGTTGTCGCCGGTCGCGTCGAGCAGCAGGCCGACGGCGAACAGGGTGCACATGGAGGCCGTGAAGCCGCCCATGTTGACGATTCCGGAGGCGGTGCCGAACCGCTCCGGCGGGTTGGCCGGCCGCGCGTAGTCGAAGCCGATCATCGATGCCGGGCCGCAGGCCCCGAGCACCGCGCACAGCACGATCAGCATCGCCATCGGCGCCTGCCCCGGCCAGGCCAGCACGGTGCCCCAGGCGAGAGCGGTCGCCGCGACCGTGCCGAGCGCGAGCGGGGTGCGGGCGGCGTTGTGCCGCGCTATGACCTGCCCGTAGATCAGCCCGACGGCCATGTTGGACAGCACGATGAGCGTCAGCAGCTCACCCGCCATGGCCTGCGAGAGCCCCTGCGCCTCGACGAGGAACGGCAGCCCCCACAGCAGCAGGAAGACCATCGCGGGGAACTGCGTCGTGAAGTGCACCCACATCCCGAGCCGGGTGCCGGGCTCGCGCCAGGACTCGACGATCTGCTTGCGCACGTACGCGCCGCCGGAGTGGTGCACCGGCGGCGGCGCGTAGCCCTCGGGGTGGTCCTTGAGGAACACCAGCACCAGAACGAACACGACCACACCGCCGACGGCGCTGCCCAGGAACGTCGGCGTCCAGCCGACGCTGTGCAGCAGCCGGGCCAGCACGATCGTCGAGACCAGGTTGCCTGCCATCCCCATCAGCCCCGCGAGCTGCGAGACCAGCGGCCCGCGCCGGGCCGGGAACCAGCGCGAGCCGAGCCGCAGCACGCTGATGAACGTCATCGCGTCCCCGCAGCCGAGCAGCGCGCGCGAGCCCAGCGCCATGCCGTACGAGTGGGACAGCGCGAAGCCGAACTGCCCGATGGTGAACAGCACCACGCCGAGCGCCAGCATCTTCTTGGTGCCCACCCGGTCGACCAGCAGCCCCACGGGTATCTGCATGCCCGCGTAGACGAGCAGTTGCAGGATCGAGAAGGTCGCGAGCGCGGACGCGTTGATGTGGAACCGCTCGACGGCGTCGATCCCCGCGACGCCGAGGCTGGTCCGGTACGTGACGGCGACGAAGTACACGGCGACGCCGATGCCCCACACAGCCGCCGCGCGCGGGCCGCCGGGCGGATCGCCGGGCAGCCGCAGGTGCGTACGCGAGGAGTCCGTGACGCTCACCGGGCGTCCCCCCGCGCCAGGTGCTTCACCCAACTGACGTGCTGGTGGACGGCCGCGGCAGCCGCGTCCGCGTCACCGGCCCGCAGCGCTTCGAGGATCTCGGTGTGCTCGGTGATGTTCTTCGCGATCCGGTCCGGGTGCGAGTGCATCACCGCGACGCCCATCCGCAACTGCCGGTCGCGCAACTGGTCGTAGAGCCGCGAGAGGATCTCATTGCCCGCGTCGCGCACGATCTCCGCGTGAAAACACCGATCGCTGACCGACAACGCCGCCAGATCCCCGGCCGCCGCCTGCGCCTTCTGCTCCTCCAGCAACTCCTCCAGCCGCGCGATCAACCCCGGCCCGGCCGGCACGGCCTTGCGCGCCGCGTGCTGCTCCACGAGCAGCCGCGTCTCGACCACATCCGCGATCTCCTGCGCGGAGACCGCCAGCACGAGCGCGCCCTTCTTCGGATAGAGCCTGATCAGCCCCTCCACCTCCAGCCGCAGCAGCGCCTCACGCACGGGCGTACGCGACACCCCGACGGCCTCGGCGAGGTCGCCCTCGGTCAGGAGGGTGCCGCCTTCGTAGCGGCGGTCGAGGACGGCCTGCTTGATGTGGGAGTAGACGCGCTCGGCGGCGGGGGGCTGTTTGGCGGGCTTGGTGGTCTTGACGGGCTTGGCGATCTTCGCGGGGGCGACGGCAGCACTCATGATGCGCACATCATAGATACAACAGGTATACGTGGGGAGAGGGGGTCCGCGATGCGGACGGGGGGGTGCCCCTATGTCTTTCGTCAACCCCGAGCTGCCTGTCTTGTGATGATTCGTCCATGTCGGGTTCATGCGGCGAGTTCGACGTTCTTGGCGGTGCGGGGTTCGTAGAAGGTGCCGTTGCGGA
>NZ_JAYMZR010000049.1:0-52939 GCF_035828615.1 Streptomyces sp. H27-D2
CCGCCTCCGCGCCCGCGCACCGCCCCGCCCCCGGCGACGCGGGGATCGCGTAGCCGGAGGCGGCGGACGGACAGGGGCGAGCGGGGAGCGGAGCGATGGGCCCCGCCTGCCGGGCTCGGGGGCGGGTGCTCCTGGGGCCCTGGAGGCCCCTGGGGCGGTCCGCTGGCCGACGGGATGAAGAACCTCGGACCCTGGGATATCGCGCGCCCTGGGAAGATCTCGGGTCCTGGCTGAGCAGACCCCGGGGCCCGAGCCCCGGGAAGCCCTCGGGCCTCAGGGAAACCCCGGCCCCCGAGGGCGGGCGAAGCCGACCGCTCAGAACAGGCGGAGCTTGTCGTCCTCGATGCCGCGCAGTCCGTTGTAGTCGAGCACGACGCAGCCGATGCCGCGGTCGGTGGCGAGCACGCGCGCCTGCGGCTTGATCTCCTGGGCCGCGAAGATGCCCTTGACCGGAGCCAGGTGCGGGTCGCGGTTCAGCAGTTCGAGGTACCGGGTCAACTGCTCGACGCCGTCGATCTCACCGCGTCGCTTGATCTCCACCGCGACCGTGACGCCGTCCGCGTCGCGGCACAGGATGTCCACCGGGCCGATCGCCGTCGGGTACTCGCGCCGGATCAGCGTCCAGCCCTCGCCGAGGGTCTCCATCCGGTCCGCGAGCAGCTCCTGAAGGTGTGCTTCCACGCCGTCCTTGATGAGCCCGGGGTCCACCCCGAGTTCATGCGAGGAGTCGTGCAGCACTTCCTCCATCGTGATGATGAGCTTCTCGCCGGCCTTGTTCTCCACCGTCCAGACGCTGCCGTCGCCCTCCTTCAACGTGCAGGGCGGCGACATCCAGTTGAGTGGCTTGTATGCCTTGTCGTCCGCGTGAATGGACAGGCTGCCGTCGGCCTTCACGAGGATGAGGCGAGGCGCCGACGGAAGGTGGGCGGTGAGCCGGCCCGCGTAGTCCACGGAGCAGCGGGCAATGACGAGACGCATGGTCGGTCACGCTACTCGACGGCGGGTGGTCCACGCGATTCGCCCCTGGATGAACGTGTTCGGCTTCGGCCGGTTGTACGCGCATTCTCCTGGTGCCTCCGCCGTGCGCGACTTACCGTTGAAGCTGGTGGTTGTCGCGCGGACACGCTGTGTTGCCCTCGGCGACCGCTGATCCGAACCGTGAGACCCCGATGTCCGGGGTCGCGAGAGGAGAACCCCATGTCGCTCGACGTCTCACCGGCCCTCCTCCAACAGGCCGAGCGGGGCGACGTCGACGAAGCGGAATTCGTCGACTGCGTCCGGAGCTCCCTGCCCTACGCATGGGAGATGATCAGCTCTCTGGTGGTCCAGCTCAAGGTGGACGGCGGCCAGTTCGCCGACAACCAGGTACCGCCGCCGGACGAGCAGGCGCGCGGCCAGCTGCTGCGCGCACTGGCGAGCGACGCGATTCGCGGCGCCCTGGAGCGGCACTTCGGCGTACGGCTGGCGTTCCAGAACTGCCACCGGGTAGCGGTCTTCCCGCTCGACCCGGCGGTGGACGACCGGCTCGCCCGCTTCACCTCGATCCGAGGCCAGCTGCTCAATCAGTCGCCCGAGCTGCGGGACTGCTGACCCGACCCGTTGCCGTTCTGCACGCGGGAGGTGCAGATCTGTGCGGGAGCGGCAGTGTGCGGGAGGAGTGCCCCGGCTGTGTGATCGGGGGTGTGCGGCACGCCTCCGGCCGCTCGGCCGGAGGCACCCGCGCACGCCGCCGCGAACGGGAGGCGGTCACGCGATGCCGGTGCGGGTCAGGGCAGGATGCGGCTCAGGGCAGGAGCGGCATGACCTCGTGCCCCAGCCGCAGTACGTTCTGCTCGGTCGCCGCGAGATCCCCGGAACCCTCGACGAGCAGCGCGAACCTGCTGATCCCAGTCCGCTCGGCGGTGGCCGCGAGCCGGTCGGCGCACTGCTGGGGGGTGCCCAGCGGGTGCAGCCCGCACAACATCTCGGTGTAGTCCAGCGGGTCGCGCATCGACCGCGGCCTGCCGTCCACCGTCACATGCGCGCCCAGCCCCTGCCGCAGCCAGCCGGGCAGCGCCTTGGTCAGCGTCTCCGCCGCGTCCCTGCGGGTGTCGGAGACCTGCACGACACCGGCCGACACATGGGCCGCGGCCTCGACCTCGTCGGGCGTACGGCCCGCGGCGAGCGCGCTGCGCCGCCACAGGCCGACCATCGCGGCCTTGTCCTCGTCGCCGCAGTGCATGCCGAGCAGCATCGGCAGCCCGCGCTCTGCGGCCAGCAGGACCGACGCCGGGGAGGTGCACGCGAGCACCACGGGCGGCCGGCCCGCGCCGTCCATCAGCTCGTCGGGGCGGGGTACGACGGCGACCTCGCGGAACGCGAAGCGCTCGCCCGCCGCGCCCACCCGGGGCTCGCTCAGCCAGCGCAGCAGCAGATCCAGCGCTTCGGGGAAGTGGCGCTCGTACGCGGCCAGTCCGGAGCCGAAGACTTCCAGGTCCACCCAGGGGCCGCCGCGGCCGACGCCGAGCGTGAACCGCCCGCCCGAGGTCACATGCAGCAGCGCGGCCTGTTCGCCGAGCGCCACCGGATGGCCGGTCGGCAGCACGCTGACCGCGGTGCCCACCCCGATCCGCCGGGTGCGGCCCAGCAGCAGCGCGGCGAGCGTCACCGCCGACGGACAGACGCCGTACGGCACGAAGTGGTGTTCGGCCAGCCAGACCGAGTCGAGCCCGGCCTCCTCGGCCACCTCCGCCGACCGCACCGCGC
This sequence comes from Streptomyces sp. H27-D2, assembly GCF_035828615.1. NCBI lineage: Bacteria > Bacillati > Actinomycetota > Actinomycetes > Kitasatosporales > Streptomycetaceae > Streptomyces > Streptomyces sp. H27-D2. The sequence continues at coordinate 2,746 of NZ_JAYMZR010000049.1, forward strand.
GGTGCAGCGCTTCCCCCTGTCCCTGGCCCGGGAATTGAGCGGCCAGGATGAACGCCCCGATGTGCATCGTTGTCTTCCTCCTCGAAGCCGACGCGGCACTTTTCCCATAGAAAACAACGGGATGACACATGCCTAGGGCACGGCCTGGCGAGAAGTTTTCCCGATGATCAGAGGATGGCGGTATGCCGTGTCCGACAGTGACGAGCCAACGTAGGCTGGTGACCGCCCGTAGTCCCCAGACCTGTCGAGGTGTCCCGTGTCCCCGCGTCGAAATCGCCCGCCGGGTGGAGACAAGCCCCAACCCAGCGACGAGGGCGACCGCTTCGGTCTGGAGCGCACGGAGAGCTGGCGGGGCGAGGAGTGGATGGTGCGGCAGATCGGCGGCAGCGCCGCCGGCAAGCACTACCGCTGCCCGGGGTGCGACCAGGAGATCCCGCCGGGGGTGCCGCATGTGGTGGCCTGGCCGCAGGACGGCGGCGCGGACGACCGCCGGCACTGGCACAAGGCGTGCTGGAACGCACGGGACCGCCGGAGCGCGCGGCTCCAGCGGTCCCGTAACGCACCGCGCTACTGAGCGCGGTTCGAGCGGTCCGAGCGGTCCGAACGGGCGTCAGCCGTCGGATGCCGGCCCTCGGACGTCAGCCGTCAGACGTCGCGCTTCTCCAGCATGATGAACGCGACCACGAACACAGCCGCGGTGACCCCCGCGAGCCCGCCGAGCAGCGGCCAGCCGGAGGCGTCGCCGCCGTCCATCGGGATGCGGTAGAGCGTGGCCAGGCCGTTGATCGGCGAGTACTCGATGAGCTTCTCGCGCACCGTCGACAGGCTCTCGCCGATCATGAACAGCGCGAGCAGCAGCGGCAGCAGCACGACGCCCAGCATCGCGGTGATCGCGCCGGCCGAGTGCCGCAGCAGCGAGCCGACGGCCAGCGCCAGCAGGCCCAGCAGCGCGACGTACAGCCCGGCGCCGATGGTCGCCCCGAACCACTGGCTGCCGTCGGCGACGACCTGGCCGGCCTCGATCGATCCGCTCATGGTCGGGCTGTCCGTGGCGTAGTCGGGCACCGTCTGGTCGCTGAGCATCGCCGAGTGCATCAGCGCGACCAGGGCGCAGGCCACGGTCGTCAGCACGAACGTCAGCACGAAGAAGACGAGCGCCTTGGCGGCCAGCACCCGGCTGCGGCTCGGGCAGGCGGTCAGCGTCGTACGGATCATGCCAGTGCCGTACTCGGAGGTGACCACCAGCACGCCGAGCGTGATGACGCACAGCTGGCCGAGCATCAGCCCGAAGAAGCCGCCGCCGAGCAACGGCATACCGACGTAGTCCTGGCTGCCCATGGCCAGGGCGACCAGGAAGCCGACGCCGACGACGAGGACCAGCATGACGCTCAGCGTCCATATCGTGGAGCGCACGGTGCGGATCTTGGTCCACTCGGAGGCGATCGCGTGGCCCAGGTGGGTGCGCTCCATCGGGATCGGCGAGGCGTAGCCGTGCCCGGCCGGCGCGCCGCCGCCCTGCCACTGGCCCTGCTGCTGAGGCGGCTGCGGGCCCTGCGCGTACGGCTGCGGCGGCGGACCGGGCTGGTGGAGCTGCGGCTGCGGCGGCTGTCCGGGCTGCTGGTACGGGGTCGTCATCGGGCGTCCTCATCATCGCGGTGGTCGCGGGGTTCGCGGTTCTCGCGCTTGCTCAGGTCGGCAGGGGCGGCAGGGGAGTCCGCGGGGGCCGGGGGAGCGGCGGCGGGCCGGGCCTGCGCCGCGGCGGGGCCGCCCCACGCCTCGGTGTGCGCGTACGGGTTCGGCATGCCCTGCGGCGGGCCTTGCGGGGCCGTCTGCGCTGCTCCCGGCGCTGGGGGTGCTCCCTGGGGGGCCGTCTGCGGTGCTGCCTGCTGCGGGGCCGGCGGGGGGTTGTACGCGCCGAGCTGCGGCTGCGCGTACGGGCCGCCCTGCGGGGCGTAGCCCTGCGGGGGCGCGCCCTGCGGCGCGTACCCGGCGGGGATCTGCTGGAGGCCGGCCCGCTGGTCGGCGGTGGAGCGGTAGTCGACCGCGCCCTGCGTCATCCGCATGTACGCCTCTTCCAGCGAGGCCTGGTGCGGGGAGAGCTCCCACAGCCGGATGTCCGCGCCGTGCGCCAGTTCGCTGATGCGCGGCAGCTCGACCCCGGTCACCCGCAGCGCGCCGTCCGGCTCGGGCAGCACCTGCGCGCCCGCCTCGGTCAGCGTCGCGGTCAGCTTCTCCCGGTGCTGCGGCTCGCTGTCCGGCGTACGCACCCGGGCGAAGCCCGCCGAGTTGTGCGCGATGAAGTCGTTCACGCTCATGTCGGCGAGCAGCTGGCCGCGCCCGATGACGATGAGGTGTTCGGCGGTGAGCGCCATCTCGCTCATCAGGTGGCTGGAAACGAACACCGTGCGGCCCTCGGCGGCGAGCTGCTTCATCAGGTTGCGGACCCAGAGGATGCCCTCCGGGTCGAGGCCGTTGACCGGCTCGTCGAAGAGCAGCACCTGCGGGTCGCCGAGCAGCGCGCCGGCGATGCCGAGCCGCTGCCCCATGCCGAGCGAGAAGCCGCCGGAGCGCTTCCTGGCGACGTCCTGGAGACCGACGACGCCGAGCACCTCGTCGACCCGGCGGGCCGGGATGCCGGAGAGCTGCGCGAGGCACATCAGGTGCTGCCGGGCGCTGCGCCCGCCGTGCACGGCCTTGGCGTCGAGCAGCGCGCCGACCTGGCGGGGGGCGTTGGGCAGCCGCCGGAAGGGGTGGCCGCCGATCGTGACCTGACCGCTGCTCGGTTCGTCCAGGCCCAGGATCATCCGCATCGTGGTCGATTTACCGGAGCCGTTGGGCCCCAGGAAACCGGTCACGATGCCCGGCCGTACCTGGAATGACAAGTTGTACACGGCTGTCTTGGCGCCGTAGCGCTTCGTCAGACCGACTGCCTCGATCATTCTCCGCCCCTCGCGAGATTGGTCGGGGCACGTGCCCCCGTAAGGGTAAGGAGGATAACGGCAGGTTGACGGTTCCCGGCCATCGGCGAGTGTGACCGGCGTCCGCGCAGGTCGGGGCAGGTCCGGAGAACGGTCCGGGCGACGCCGGTGCTAGGCGTCGCGCTTCTTGAGGAACAGATAGCCGCAGACCATCGCCGCGGCCACCCACACCAGCATGATCACCAGCCCGCCCCAGGGCCCGTACGGGGTGTCGTCGTCCAGCGGCGGGATCACCTGCATGACCTTCTGGCCGGCCTGGTCGGGGAGGTACTGCGCGTACTTCTTGGTGGCCGAGACGCCGCCGAGGATGTTGGAGATCAGGAAGAAGAACGGCATCAGGATGCCCAGCGACAGCATCGGGCTGCGCAGCATCGTGGCGAGGGCCATCGAGAACACCGCGATGAGCGTCATATAGAGCCCGCCGCCGACCACCGCGCGCAGCACCCCGGGGTCGCCGAGCGCCGCCTGGTGCGAGCCGAGCAGCGACTGGCCGAGGAAGAAGGTGACGAAGCTGGTGATCAGGCCGACGACCAGGGCGAGCACCGTCGCGACCGCGACCTTGCCGAAGAGGAACGCGCCGCGCTGCGGCACTGCGGCGAGCGAGGTGCGGATCATGCCGGTGCTGTACTCGTTGCCGACGACCAGCACCCCGAAGACGATCATCGCGAGCTGGCCGAGGCCCATCCCGGCGAAGCTGATGAAGGTGGGGTCGAAGGTGAGCCGGTCCTCCTGGGACAGATTCTTGAAGTCGTTCTTGGACAGGACGCAGATCAGCGCGCCGAGGCCCGCGGTGACGACCGCGGCCAGGCCCAGTGTCCACACCGTCGACCGCACTGACTTGATCTTGGTCCACTCCGAGCGGAGGACCTGCGAAACCGCCATGGCTCAGGAACCCTTCTTCTGCCAGTCGCCGCCCCAGCCGGACCGGGCCGCGGCGAGCTCACCCGCGGGCGCCGCGGCCGGCTCCCCGACCGGTGCGCCGGAGGCCGGGGCCGAGTGCGCGTGGTACTCCACCGACTCCGCCGTGAGCTGCATGAAGGCGTCCTCCAACGAGGCCCGCTGCGGACTCAGCTCGTGCAGCACCAACTCGTGCCGCGCGGCCAGATCACCCAGCGGGGCCGCTCCCGTGCCGTCCACCTCCAGGGCGCCGTCCGAGGCGGCGGCCACGGTGATCCCGGCCGCCGTCAGCACGTCGAGCAGCCGCTCCCGCTCCGGCGAGCGCAGCCGTACGTAGGTCCGTGAGTTCTCCGCGATGAAGTCGGCCATCGAGGTGTCGGCGAGCAGCTTGCCCTGGCCGATCACCACCAGGTGGTCCGCGGTGAGCGCCATCTCGCTCATCAGGTGGCTGGAGACGAAGACCGTACGGCCCTGCGAGGCCAGCCCCTTCATGAGGTTGCGGATCCAGTGGATGCCCTCCGGGTCGAGGCCGTTGACCGGCTCGTCGAACATCAGGATCTCCGGGTCGCCCAGCAGCGCGCCGGCGATCCCCAGCCGCTGCCCCATGCCGAGCGAGAACCCCTTGGACCGCTTCTCGGCGACCGAGGTGAGCCCCACGGTGTCCAGCACCTCGTCCACCCGGCCGCGCCGGATGCCGTTGCTCTGCGCGAGGCACAGCAGATGGTTGTACGCGCTCCGGCCGCCGTGCATCGCCTTCGCGTCGAGCAGCGCGCCGATGTACTTCAGCGGGTCGGTCAGCTGCCGGTAGCTCTTGCCGTCGATCCGCACCCGGCCGCCGGACGGGTTGTCGAGGTCGAGCATCATCCGCATCGTGGTCGACTTGCCGGCCCCGTTCGGGCCGAGGAACCCGGTGACGATGCCCGGCCGGACGGTGAACGTCAGATCGTCCACCGCGGTCTTCTCGCCGTAGCGCTTGGTCAGCCCCTCGAGCTCGATCATGCGGCCACGGTAAGGGGGCGCGAGGCCCCTCGCCACTGGAGTGGCGAGGGGCGAGCGTTGGTTGACCGGGACCGCCCGGGGCGGTGTCCTCAAGCGCCGGACGGGCTGATTGGTCCTGCGGGTGGCCTCAAGCGCCGGACGGCTGAAAATTCAGTCCGTCCGGCGCTTGAGGCCAGCGTGCGGCCACGGACGCGTGCCACCGGGGCCCCGGGCCGAGCCCAGGGAAGTACCCCGCCAAGTCCAAGCGACTAGCGAGTCTGCTGGGCCGGGACGCCGCGGGTGACCGGCTCGTCGCCGGGGTCGCCGACGGCGGCTACGGCCGCGCCGGTCAGTGTCGCCAGCATCTCGCGGACGTTGGTGAGCTGGGCGTTGATGCTGTCGCGGCGGTTGGTGAGCGCCGCGAGCTCGCGCTCGGACTCGCTGCGGATGCGGTCGGCCTTGGCGTTGGCGTCGGCGACGATGTCCTCCGCCTGGCGCTGCGCGGTCTCCACCGTCTGACGGGCACGGCGCTCCGCGTCCGTACGCAGCTTCTCGGCTTCGAGGCGGAGCTGCTCGGCGCGGTGCTCGATCTCGGCGAGACGCTTCTCCGCCTTGGCCTGACGCGACGCCAGGTCACGCTCGGACTGCTCGCGGCGCTTGGCGAGGTTCGTCTCGAAGTCGGCGGCGGCCTGAGCGGCCTTGGCGCGGGTCTCCTCGAAGAGGGAGTCCGCCTCCTCGCGCTTGGACAGCGCGTCCTTCTGCGCCTCGCCGCGCAGCGTGGAAGCGTCGCCCTTCGCCTTCTCGACGATGCGCTGGCCCTCGTCCTCGGCCTTCGACTTCCGCTCGACGGCGAACGACTCGGCGTCGTTGCGCACCTGCTGGGCGGAGGACTCGGCGAGCTCGCGGTGCTGCTCGGCGGCGCGACGGGCCTCTTCCCGAAGGTCCTTGGCCTCTTCCTCGGCGAGCCGGAGGATCTTCTCGACCCTGGCGCCGAGGCCCGCGTAGGACGGCTCCGAGTCATTGACCTGAGCCTGGGCGTTCTGCGTTTCGAGGTGCAGCTCCTCGATCCGCTTCTCCAACGAGGTGATACGGGCCAGTGCGCTGTCGCGGTCGGCTACGAGCTTGGTAATGCGGTCGTCCACCTGGCCGCGGTCGTATCCACGCCGCACGAGCTCGAAGCCGAATGGGGAGGAAGTGTCGCTCATGGGGTTCCTGTCGAAAGAGACCGGTGAGGTGATAGGGGGAATCCTAGGGGTGCGAGCGGCGTGTCATCGAGTCAATGCCCGTTTGATCTGGAGAATGTCCCCTCGTTCGGGTGGCTAGCCCTCGGACTGCTTGCCACCCGAACGGGTCGCGCCCGCGGCGGCTGCCGTCTTACCGCCGTTCTCCTTGGGACTGCCTGCCCCAGGAGTCTCGAATGATTCCAACGCCTCCAACACGTCCTGGACACGGGAGATCTCCGTCTGAATGTCTTCGCGACGGCGCACCAGGACCGCGAGTTCGCGTTTGCCCTCGTCGACCATCCGTTCCGCCTCCTCGGCGGCCTCCTGGTGCACCCGCTCGGCCTCCCGGACCAACTCGGCCTTCTTCGAAGCGGCTTCCTTGAGCAGGCCCTCGGCCTTCTTGACGGCGGCGATCCGCACCTTGCTGGCCTCGCCGCTCGCGTCGGAGAGCATGTTCTTGGCCTTCTCCTCGGCCTCCGCCAGCTGTTCGTTCGCGGCCGTGACCAGCTTGTCGACGCGCTCGCCCGCCGTCCGCAACTGCTCGGCGGACTCCCGGCGGGCCCGGTCGTGCAGCTCCTCGACCTCGGACTCGATGCGGGTGCGCAGCTCCTCGGCGCGCTCCCTTACCGCGGTGGCGTCCCGACGGGCCTCGCTGAGCAGCGTGTCGGCGTCCATACGGGAGCGCTCAACCATGGTGTTGCCCTCGACGGTCGACTCGGCGACCAGCCGCTCGGCCTCCCTGCGGGCCGCGCCGACCATCGTGTCCGCCTGCTCCTCCGCCGCCGCGGCCGTCCGCAGCGCGGACTCCTGCGCGTCGGAGGTGAGCCGTTCGGCCTCCGAGGAGGACTCGCCGACCAGCCGGTCGGCCTGCTCGGCCGCGTCGTTGCGGCGCTGGTTGGCCTCCGCGCGCGCCTCGTCGAGGACCCGCTCGGAGTCGGTGCGCGCCGCGTTGCGCAGCCGCTCGGCCTCCTCGGCCGCGGCCGTCGCGAGCTGCTCCGACTCGGCGCGGGTGCGCGCCGCGTGCTGCTGCGCGGAGAGGACCGTCTCGGCGGCCTCGGCCCGCAGCCGCTCCGCCTCGCCGGTGGCCTCGGCGAGCATCCGCTCGGACTCGGCGGTGGCTTCGTTGACGAGCCGGTCGGCCTGCTCGGCGGCCTCCTGGCGGCGGGCGTTCGCGCTCTCCCGCGCCTCGGTGCGGGTCTGCTCGGACTCGTTGATGGCGTCCGAAACGGTTCGCTCCGCGAGCGTCTTGGCGGCGTCCGTCTCGTCCCGCGCCTCGCCGCGCAGCCGCGCCGCGTCCTCGGCGGCGCGCTCCCGCTCGGTGTAGGCGTCGGTGCGGACCCGGTCCGCCTCCTCCTGCGCCTCGGTGCGGGTGCGCTGCGCGGCGTGCTCGGCGGCCGACCGCAGACCGGTGACCTCCTCCTCGGCCCGCGCGTGCAGACCCGACACCGCGTCCCGTACCTGCTGCGCGGTCTGCTCGGCGGAGGCGACCAGCTCGCCCGCCCGTCGCTCCGCCTCTTCGACCAGCCGCTGCGCCTCGTCCTGCGCCTCGGAGACCCGCTTGCGGGCGGCGGCGAGCAGCCCCTCGCTCTGCTCGCGGGCCTGCTCGCGTTCCTGCTGTGCTTCGTCGCGGGCCTCGCCGAGGGTCTGCTCGGCCTGCTGCTGGAGGGCGCGCAGCCGCTCCGCGGACTCGGTGCGCAGCCGTTCGGACTCCTCGGCGGTGTCCTTGCGCAGCCGCTCGGCCTCGGTACGGGCCTCGCGCAGCGTCTGTTCGGTGGCGGTGACCCGCTCCTCGGCCTCGGTGTGCAGCCGGGTCAGCTCGCCCTCGGCCTCCGCGCGGCGGTCCTGGGCGGCCTGCTCCGCCTCGGCGCGCAGCTGCTTGGAGGCTTCCTCCGCGTCGGACTTGACGCGGGCGGCCTGCTCCTCGGACTCGGTGCGCAGTTCCTCGGCCTCGGTGCGGGCTCGCTCCAGGGCCTCCTCGGCCTGCTTGTGCAGCGCGGTGGCGCGCTCAGTCGCCTCGGTGCGGACCCGCTTGCCGTCGGCGGTCGCGCTGTCCCGGGTCTCCTCGGCGTCGGACTTGGCGCGGGTCAGCAACTCCTCGGCGGCGGTGGCCGCTTCCTCGATCTGCTGGAGCGCCTCGCGGCGGGCCTCGCCGCGGATGCGCTCGCCCTCGGCGACGGCCTCGGAGCGCAGCTGCTCGGCCTCGCCGCGCAGCCGCCGGGCCTCTTCCTGAAGCTCGACGGTCTTGGCCCGGTACTCCTTGGTGTCGTCCTTGGCCGCGCCCTTGAGCTCCTCGGCGGCGTCGGCCGCCTCGGCGCGCAGCCGCTCGGTCTCGGCGGCGGCCTCGCTGCGGATGCGCTCAGCCTCCTCGGAGGCGGCGCGGGTGGTGGCGCGGGCGTCGTCGGACGCCTTGGTCAGCACGGCCTCGGCGGCCTTCGCGGCCTTGGCGAGCTGGGCCGCGGAGTCCTCGGCGGCGGCCGAGCGGGCCGACTCCTGGGCCTCGGCGAGCAGCCGCTCGGACTTGGTGCGCGCGTCCGTCAGCGACTGCTCGGCCTCGGCCTTGAGCGCATCGGACTCCTTGGTGGCCTCACCGACCATCCGGGCGATCTGGGCGCGGGCGGTCCTGGTGCGCTGCTCGTTCTCCGACTCGGCGGCGGACAGCCTGGTCGTCGCGGACTCGGTGGCCTCGCCGACCAGCTTCTCCGCCTCGGCGCGGGCCTCGCGCAGCGCGGTGGTGGCCTCTTGCATCCGCTGCTCGGCGCCGCGGGCCAGCTCGGTGGACTCGCGGCGGGTCTCCTCGGACTCGGTCGCGGTCGCGGTGCGCAGCTGCTCGGCGTGGTCGGTGGCCTCCTGCGCCTGCGTCGAGGCGGCGTTGAGCAGCCGTTCGGCGTCGGTGCGGGCCCGGCGAAGAATCGCTTCGGCTTCGGAACGGGCCGTCTCGGCCTCGGAACCGAGGCGCTCGCGGGCCTGTTCGGCGAGGCGCTGGGCCTCGGCGCGGGTGGCTGCGAGCGACTGCTCGGCCTCGGCGCGCGACTCCTCCAGCAGCCGGCGGGCCTGCGACTCGGTGCGGGCGCGCAACTGCTCGGCCCACGCGACGTTCTCGTTGACGTGCGACTCGACGGTCGCGCGGCGCTCGGCCAGCTCCTCGTCGAGGCGCTGGCGGCGGGTGACCGCCTCGGAGTGCAGCTCGGCTTCGAGCAGGGACTGCCGCTCGGCCCGTTCCTGGAGCAGCCGTTGGGTCTGCGCGCGGGCGTCGCGCAGCTCGCGCTCGGCGTCGGTGCGCAGCTGGTCGGCCTGGATCTGGGCGTTGCGCAGGAGCTGTTCGGCCTGGTGACTGAGGTTGTCGTAGGCGGGACGGGTCGCGAGAGAGCGGCGCGCCTCGTGGAGCTTGGCGCGCAGCACCTCGACCTGGTAGCCGAGGTCGTCGGCGTGCTCGACGGCCTTCTTCCGCTCCGTCTTCAGCCGCTCCATCTCGGCTTCGAACTGAGAGAGGTGGTCGTCAGCCTCGTAGCGGTCGTTGCCCCGCACTGCGCGGTCCCATCCGTCCCCTAGTCGCGTTGGCGGCCGGCACCGTCCTGCCCGTACCGGAGGTGGCCCTTAACAAGAAATGGTGTCAGATCATCGGCAGGATGCGGACCGAGCCCCCAACCGTCACCCCGGCCGAAGGTGCACTCTACCGGCCGGGGAAGCGGAAGGTCAGTGATCCGTTGCGCCGGGGGCCGGGTGGAGGGCAGCGGAGGTGACCAGTTCGGTCAATACGCCGTGGCAGTCCTTGGGGTGCAGGAAGGTGATCCGCGACCCCATGGAGCCGGTCCGCGGCTCGTCGTAGAGCACCCGCACGCCCTTGTCGCGCACGGCCGCGGCGTCGCCGTCGACGTCCGCGGTGCCGAAGGCGATGTGGTGCACGCCCTCGCCGTTCTTGGCCAGCCACTTGCCCACCGCGGAGTCCTCGCGGGTGGCTTCGAGGAGCTGAAGATACGAGGCGCCGCCGTCGGAGGTCTCATTGATCTTGAGCATCGCCTCGCGCACCCCCTGCTCCTCGTTGACCTCGCTGTGGAACACCTCGAAGCCGTAAGTGGCACGGTAGAACTCGACAGTTCTGTCGAGGTCGAAACAGGCGATCCCGATGTGGTCGATTCTTGTCAGCATCCTCCTAGTGCACCGCTCACACGGGTGGTTACGCAACGTGCGCGCGATCACACCCGCCGACCGGTGACCAGGGGCCTACCGCTCAGTACATTGACGTCAAACCCTCGTACACCTTTCTTCCGGGGGCCACGGCGACCGTCGGCGCCCGCGCCGCGGGCCGTACCCCGAAAGTCCTTCTCCGAAGGGGCCGCACCATGACTGGTACGACCGGCAGGACGAACGGCACCACCTCCGTGATCGTCGCGGGAGCCCGTACGCCGATGGGGCGTCTGCTCGGCTCGCTGCGCACCTTCTCCGGGGCGGACCTCGGTGGCGTGGCCATCAAGGCCGCGCTGGACCGGGCCGGCATCGGCGGCGATCAGGTGCAGTACGTGATCATGGGACAGGTGCTGCAGGCGGGCACCGGCCAGATCCCGGCGCGGCAGGCCGCCGTCAAGGCCGGCATCCCGATGAGCGTCCCGGCGCTGACGATCAACAAGGTCTGTCTGTCCGGGCTCGACGCGATCGCGCTCGCCGACCAGCTCATCAGGGCGGGCGAGTTCGACGTCGTGGTGGCCGGCGGCCAGGAGTCCATGACCAACGCCCCGCATGTGCTGCCCAAGTCCCGTGAGGGCTTCAAGTACGGCGCGATCGAGATGCTCGACTCGATGGCCCACGACGGCCTGACCGACTCCTTCGAGGGCATCCCGATGGGGGAGTCCACGGAGAAGCACAACACCCGGCTCGGCATCGACCGGCCCGCGCAGGACGAGATCGCCGCGCTGTCCCACCAGCGGGCGGCCGCCGCCCAGAAGAACGGCCTGTTCGAGGCCGAGATCACGCCGGTCGAGATCCCGCAGCGCAAGGGCGACCCGGTGCTCTTCTCGCAGGACGAGGGCATCCGCGCCGAGACGACCCCCGAGTCGCTGGCCAAGCTGCGGCCCGCGTTCGCCAAGGACGGCACGATCACCGCCGGCACCGCCTCGCAGATCTCGGACGGCGCGGCGGCGGTCGTGGTGATGAGCCGCGCCAAGGCCGAGGAGCTGGGCCTCGAATGGCTCGCCGAGATCGGCGCGCACGGCAATGTGGCGGGACCGGACAACTCGCTCCAGTCGCAGCCCTCCAACGCCATCGCGCACGCGCTGCGCAAGGAGGGCCTGGGCGTCGAGGATCTTGATCTGATCGAGATCAACGAGGCGTTTGCCGCCGTCTCCGTCCAGTCAATGAAGGACCTGGGGGTGACCCCGGAAAAGGTGAACGTCAACGGCGGGGCCATCGCCCTGGGCCACCCGATCGGGATGTCCGGAGCGCGTCTGGTGCTGCACCTCGCGCTGGAGCTGAAGCGGCGCGGCGGCGGGGTCGGCGCGGCCGCGCTGTGCGGCGGCGGCGGTCAGGGTGACGCGCTGGTCATCCGGGTGCCGCAGAAGTAGCGACCGGACAGTGACGGCCGGGCAGTGACGACCGGGCGGTATCGGCCGGTACGGGTGCGAGGAGCGGAGCAGCGATGGTGGATGTCCCCGAACTGGTGGAGCAGGCGCGCCACGGCAGGCCGCGGGCCGTGGCCCGGCTGATCTCGCTGGTCGAGGGGGCGTCGCCGCAGCTGCGCGAGGTGATGGCCGCGCTGGCGCCGCTGACCGGCGGCGCGTATGTGGTCGGGCTGACCGGATCGCCCGGTGTCGGCAAGTCGACCTGCACCTCGGCGCTGGTCACCGCCTACCGGAAGACCGGCAAGCGGGTGGGGGTGCTGGCGGTAGACCCCTCCTCGCCGTTCTCCGGCGGCGCGCTGCTCGGCGACCGGGTGCGGATGAGCGAGCACGCCTCCGACCCCGGGGTCTACATCAGGTCGATGGCCACCCGCGGTCACTTGGGCGGGCTCGCCTGGTCCGCGCCGCAGGCGATCCGGGTGCTGGACGCCGCCGGCTGCGAGATCGTCCTGGTGGAGACGGTGGGCGTCGGGCAGTCCGAGGTCGAGATCGCCTCGCAGGCCGATACCAGCGTGGTGCTGCTCGCGCCGGGCATGGGCGACGGAATCCAGGCCGCGAAGGCCGGAATCCTGGAGATCGGCGATGTGTACGTCGTCAACAAGGCGGACCGGGACGGCGCGGACGCGACGGCCCGCGAGCTGCGCAACATGCTGGGCCTGGGCGAGGCGCGCGGGCCGGGCGACTGGCGCCCGCCGATCGTCAAGACGGTGGCCGCCAGGAGCGAGGGCATCGACGAGGTCGTCGAGGCGCTGGAGAAGCACCGGGCGTGGATGGAGGAACGCGGGGTCCTCGGCGAGCGGCGGGCGGCGCGGGCCGCCCACGAGGTCGAGACCATCGCGGTCACCGCGCTGCGCGAGCGGATCGGCGACCTGCGCGGGGACCGCCGGCTGGGAGCGCTCGCGGAGCGGATCGTCGCGGGCGAGCTGGACTCGTACCGGGCCGCGGATGAGCTGATCGCGGGGATCACGGAGGGCTGAGGGCCTGCCGCGGCTGCTTTCGGGGAGAGGCGTCCGGAGCGCCGTCCGGGAGAGCTTCCCGAGCGGGCTTCCCGAGCGGGTGGGCACGCGGCCTGTCACGCACAGCGGCCCGAACGGCGGTGGTTCTACGGGTCGTACGGTCCTGCGGCTCGTACAAGCGGCCGGTACGGGTGATCAGTACGGGCGGCACCACGGGCGGCCACTACGGGGGATGGCCGCGCGAGATCCGTACGGCTGATCAGTTGTCCAGGTCGCTGCTGTCGTCGTCGCTGTCGTCGTCGTGGTCGGCCGGGGCGGTGGTGACCTTGCCGGTCTTGAGGTCGACGCGCAGGTCCTGCTGCTTGCCGTCCTTGCCCTGGACCTCGACCTCCCACGCGGTGGTGGCGTTGTCGTCGTCCAGGTCGACCGAGGTCACCGTGCCGCGCGACTGGGCGGCCTGGGCAGCGTCCCTGGCGTCGACGCCGGAGCCCTTGAGGTCCTTGCGGACGTTGCGGGCGTCAGCGGCACCGTCGTCGTCGCGGTCCTGGTGCTGGTTCAGCACCTTGGCGTTGCCCGCGTCGATGGTCACGTCGTGCCAGGTGTTGTCCTTGGCGAGGACGTCGATCTCCCAGGCCAGGTCGGAGCCCTCCGCGTCGAGCTCGGCGGAGGTCACCGTGCCCGGGGAAGCCTTGAGGGCCGCGCTGATGGCCTCGGAGACACTGACCTTGGCCGCCTTGGCCTGCGCGTCGTCCTCCCGGGCGTCCCTGGCGTCCTCGGCCTTGTCGTCGTCCCGGTCGGCCTTGTCGTCGGCGCGGTCCGTCTTGTCGTCGGCCTTGTCCTCGGCGCGCTCGGCCTTGTCCTCCGCCTTGTCCTCGGCGCGGTCCGCCTTCTCCTCGGCGGCGCTGTCGTGGTCGTCGCCGTCGTCGTCCCGGTCCGCCACCTGGACGCTGGAGCGCTTGGCCTGCCCGCTGTCCTCGCCCGACACGGCGAAGGCGGTGGCGGTGCCGCCGGTGATCAGGGCGGCGGCGGTGACGGTGGCGATGACGATGTTGCGCTTCATGTGGTCCTCCTGGTGGGGCTGTGGCTGCTTGCGCCGGTTGCTCTGTGGACCACCTTGGCCGAGCGATGCTGAAGCCAGCCTGAAGCCACCTGAAGGGATCTTCAGCTTGGGTGCGGCAAGGTTGCGGTATGCGTCTGTTGATCGTTGAGGATGAGCGACGGCTAGCCCTGTCGCTGGCCAAGGGCCTGACCGCCGAGGGTTTCGCCGTGGATGTGGTGCACGACGGCCTGGAAGGGCTGCACCGGGTCGGGGAGGGGGACTACGACCTGTTGATCCTCGACATCATGCTGCCGGGGATGAACGGCTACCGGGTGTGCGCGGCCCTGCGCGCGGCCGGCAACGAGGTGCCGATCCTGATGCTGACCGCCAAGGACGGTGAGTACGACGAGGCGGAGGGCCTGGACACCGGGGCCGACGACTATCTGACCAAGCCGTTCTCGTACATGGTGCTGGTCGCGCGGGTGAAGGCACTGCTGCGGCGGCGCGGCGGGACGGCCTCGCCGGTGCTGCGGGTCGGCCCGCTGAGCGTGGACCGGGCCACCCGGCGGGTGCTGCGCGGCGAGGACGAGATCACGCTCACCGCCAAGGAGTTCGCCGTGCTGGAGCAACTGGCGGAGCGGGCCGGGGAGGTCGTCTCCAAGGCGGAGATCCTGGAGCACGTCTGGGACTTCGCCTACGACGGCGACCCCAACATCATCGAGGTGTACGTCAGCACGCTGCGCCGGAAGCTGGGCGCGGCCTCGATCCAGACCGTGCGCGGCGCCGGGTACCGGATGGTGGCCTCGGATGCGTAAGTCCCTCGCGTCGGTACGGGCGCGGGCCGCGCTGGGCGCGACCCTCGTGGTGGCGATCGCGCTCGTCGGCGCGGGTGTCGTGCTGCTGATAGTGCTGCGGGGCAATCTGATCGGCCAGGCCGATCTGCACGCGGAGATCAGCGCCCGCGATGTCGCCTCGCAGGTCGCCACCGGCGTCGCCTACGACGACCTGGAGATGCCGGACGACGACGAGCCGGTGCAGGTCGTGGACGAGAAAGGCCGGGTCAGGGCGGTCAGCGAGGATCTCCAGGCGGTGTCCGGGACCGGCACCGGCCGGGTCACCCCGCAGCCGGGCCCCGGCGCGGCCCCGAGCCCCGGCGCGAGTGCCAGTCCTGGGGGCGATGACGACGATGACGAGGACGCCGGGAGCGAGCAGACCGACGGCCCGCAGCGCGGCGAGGTCTCCGACGAGACCGACGTCGGCGGCGGAGAGGCGACCGTGGACGGCGATGCGGGCGACTACCGCTTCGCCCGCATCGAGGCGACGACGTCCTTTGACGAGACGGTCACGGTCTACGCCGGCGCTCCGCTGACCACCGAACAGGCGGCGGTCGGCACGGTGCGCAACGCGATGCTCGTCGGCCTGCCCGTGCTGCTGCTGGTGGTCGCCGGTGTCACCTGGCTGATGACGCGGCGGGCGCTGCGGCCGGTCGAGGGCATCCGGCGGGAGATGGCCGCGATCACCGCGAGCGAGGACCTGACCCGGCGGGTGCCGGAGTCGTCGGCGGGCGACGAGGTGTCCAGACTGGCCCGTACGACCAACGAGACGCTCTCGGCGCTGGAGTCCTCGGTGGAGCGGCAGCGCCGGTTCGTCGCGGACGCCTCGCACGAGCTGCGCAGCCCCATCGCGAGTCTGCGCACCCAGCTGGAAGTGGGCGTCGCACACCCGGAGTTGCTGGATGTGGACGGCGCGGTCGCGGACACCGTCCGGCTGCAACGGCTCGCGGCGGACCTGCTGCTGCTGGCCCGGCTGGACGCGGGGGAGCGGCCCGCGGACGGCCGGGTGGAACTCGACCGGCTGGTGCGCACCGAGCTGTCCCAGCGGAACGGGGACCGGCTGCCGGTACGGGTGGCGGAGCTGTCCGAGCTGCGCGTGGCCGGTTCCCGCGGCCAGTTGGGGCGCGTGCTGGGCAACCTGCTCGACAACGCGCAGCGGCACGCGGGGAGCGAGGTGGTCGTACGGGTGCGCCGGGAGGCCGGATGGGCGGTGCTGGAGGTCGCCGACGACGGCGCGGGGGTGCCCGAGACGGAGCGCGAGCGGATCTTCGAACGGTTCGTCCGGCTGGACGACGCGCGCGCCCGTGACGACGGCGGCGCGGGGCTGGGGCTCGCCATCGCCCGCGATGTCGCGGTGCGGCACGGCGGGACGCTGACCGTGGAGGTTCCCCTCGGGCCTGGCGGCCCCGGGGAGACCCCAAGCGGCGGCGCGGTGTTCGTGCTGCGGCTGCCGATCGTCGAGTAGCGGCGCGCACGGGCTGCGCCCTGAGGCGCTCGGGGCTACGCCCTGAGGCGGCCCGTAGCGTTCGTGGCGGTTCGTGGCGGCCTGAGCCGGTCGGTCGCGATCCTCGGTGGCCGACCGCGACCGCCGGCGTTCAGCCGATCCCGCGGCTGCTGCGCAGATGCTCGGCGACGGGGCCGAGGGAGGAGTGGAGCGAGTCCAGCTCCTCCGGGGAGAGCAGATCGATGAAGTGCCGCCGCACGGAGGCGACATGGTGCGGCGCGACTTCGCGCATGGTGTTCCAGCCCTGGTCGGTGAGGACCGCGTACAGCCCCCGCCGGTCGGACTCGCAGCTCTCGCGCCGGACCAGGCCCGCGTTCTCCATGCGGGTGACCTGATGGGACAGCCGGCTCTTGGATTGCAGGGTGACGGTGGCCAGATCGCTCATCCGCAGCCTGTGGTCGTCGGCCTCGGAGAGGTTGACGAGGATTTCGTAGTCGTTGTTGGTCAGGCCGAAGGGATGCAGGTCGCGTTCGAGCTGGTGCATCAGCAACCGGCTGACGTCCAGGTGAGCGCGCCAGGCCTGCTGCTCATCCTCGGTCAGCCAGCGGGTGCCGGTTTCGGTCTCCATGAATTGATTCTACCTAATAAAGTTGAAAGTCGGACGAATTTGTGTGTCTCGCGCCTCACAGTGGTGCAGGCGTTCGATGTTACCCTCTGCAGAGTATCGCTCACAGACCGAAGCGACGCTGGAGGTCCCCCAACTGCCCCGGCATGCGCGGTGACCCGGCCGGAACGCCCGCCTGGTCCGGGACAGCTCCCGTCGCCAGTTCGGGCATCAGCTGCTCGGTGGACTGGAGCAGCACGGTGCCCGCGCCGACGAACTCGAACTGGTGCTCCTCGCCCGAGACCCCGCCGACGCCGCTGAGCGCGCGGAGGCCGCCGAGCACGCCCTTGAGGTACTGGTGGTCGTAGTGGTGGCACGGGGACGGGCAGTCCGACCAGCCCACCAGCGCCTGCGGATCGACCCGGATCGGCGGCTCGACGAAGACCACCGGACCGTTCGAGGCCGCCACGAACTTGCCCGAGCCGATCAGCGTCAGGAACCCCGGAATGATCGACTGCTTGAGCGAGAGCGTCGGCTGGAAGGCCAGCAGATTGCCCGACCTGATGGTGAGGTTGCCGTCCTCCAGGTCATAGGAGTTGACGTCGAAGGCCCGGTCGGCGAGCAGCATCTTGCCCTGGCCCTCGGCCACCACCCAGTCCGCGGCGTGCAGTGGCGAGTGGAAGCTGCCGGCGACCAGCCGGTCCAGCCGGCCGTGGCCGATGCCGTGGAAGTCGATCCGCCCGTAATAGGCGATCATCTTCCCCTTCTGCAGGAACCACTGGCCCTGGAGATCCACGCTGAAGGTGTACGGGTTGACGTTGTCGTCGACCGGCAGCGTGTGCGGGTCGTGCACGGCGGGGCCGCCGGCGCCCGCCGCGCCGTAGGGGGCTACCGGACCGCTCACAGCTTCTCCTCCGACGCCTGTACGTACACCGTGCCCTGCCCGGAGAGCTCCAGCTGGAACCCCTCGCCCGAGCCGCGGCCGACCATCTCGCGCCAGCCCAGCGCGGTGGAGAGTTTGTTGCGCACCTCGCCGCGGTGCGCGACGTAGGCCTGTGGGTCGACGTGCACCGGGCGCTGCGGGGAGATCGGCAGTTCGATCACGCCGCCGTGCGCCATCACGGCGACCGCGCCGTGGCCCTTGAGGGTCGTGGTGAACAGGCCCTGGCCGGTGACCTGGCCGCGCACCATGCCCATCACGCCGCCCTGCGAGCCCATGAACATCGTGCCCTGGGTGAGCGCCCCGTCGAAGGCGAGCAGCCGGTCCGCCTCGACGTACAGGGTGTCGCCGGACAGTTCGACGACGTGCACGTGGTGCCCGCCGTGGCCGAACATCACCGTGCCGCTGCCCTCCACCGTCATCAGCGGGGTCGCCTCGTTCGCGACGCGGCGGCCGATCATCGACAGCACGCCGCCGTGGCCGCCGGTGATACTGGGGGTGAAGCTCACCTCGCCCCGGTAGGCGAGCATCGCGCCGCGCTGGCTGAACAGCCGCTGTCCCGGACGCACCTCGGCCTGCACCATGCGGGAGTTGAGGAGGGTGAACGGCATCAGACCTCGCCTCCGACGGTGTTCCGCTCGCTGGGCTGGACGTAGACGAGCCCCTCGCCCTCGAAGCGGATCTGGAACGCCTCGCCGGAGCCCTCGCCGAGGAAGGTCCGGAAGTTCACGCCGGACTGGAAGTGCTGTTTGAGGTTGCCGGTATGCGCCACGTACGCCCCCGGATCGACCTGCAACGGGTAGTCGCGGGTCACCCGCAGCACGACGGCCGGGCCGTCCGAGGTCAGCGCGGCCTGGCCGGTGCCCTCGACGGTGGTGGTGAACAGCCCGTTGCCCTGCGAGGCCCCGCGCAGCCCGGTGAACGTCGTGCCGGTGCGCAGCGCGGCATCGGTGCACAGCAGATTGCTGGACTCGACGTACAGCTTCTCGCCGTTCAGTGAGACCAGATTGATCTCACTGGCGCGGTCGGCGAAATAACAGGTGCCCTTGCCCTTCACCTCCATGACCGCCATCTGTTCGCCGGTGATCCGGCGGGTGACCATGCCGCGCAGTCCCTCACCGCCGCCGGTCATCTTCTTGAACGCCATCTCGCCGTCGTAGGCGACCATCGCGCCGTTCTTCGCTTTTACGGCATCGCCCGTCATGTCGACGGCGAGCACCTTGCTCCCCTGGAGCCGAAACTGAGCCACGGAAGCGACGCTAGCGTTCTCATCCGTCGCCGAACAGGGCACATCGGTGTGGAACGGACCCTGACGCGGCGAACCACGACGGGGCTGTAACAATGGGAGCGCTTGTGCGCTCCTTCACAAGCTCGTCCTTGCTCTGACACTCACCGAAGGTGCCCCCGTGGACATCAAGACAGCTACCGCACTGCACCGGCTCCGTCTGGTCTCCGTCCCGGAGGCGCTCTCCTTCCCGGCGCTGCTGATCTTCGGATCGCTGCTCAGCCGGATCTCGGACATCGACCTCGTCATGCCGCTGGGCGTGCTCCACGCCGTGCTTTTCCTGCTCTACCTGCTCATGCTCGCGGTCGTCTGGATCCGGGCGAAGTGGTCGGTCAAGAAGGTCGCCCTGTTCTTCGTCCTCGCCGTGCTCCCGTTCGGCGGGCTGTACGGCGACAAGATCCTCAAGCGCGACGAGCGCGACGGCGTGATCGCCTCCCGCGCCCGCAAGGCAGGTGTGACCGCCGCATGATCGTCGCCTTCTCCGTCAGCCCGCTGGGTGTGGGCGAGGACGTCGGCGAGTACGTCGCCGACGCGGTCCGGGTGGTCCGCGAGTCGGGCCTGCCCAACCACACCGACGCCATGTTCACCTCGATCGAGGGCGAGTGGGACGAGGTCATGGACGTCGTCAAGCGCGCCGTCGCGGCGGTCGAGGCGCGTGCTCCGCGCGTCTCGCTGGTCCTCAAGGCGGATATCCGGCCGGGGGTCACGGACGGGATGACCTCGAAGGTCGAGACGGTCGAGCGGCATCTCTCGCAGGGTTAGCGGGCCTCGTTCCACAGGGCCGGCGGTCTCGCTGGAGCGCCGGGGACGGCGGGGCCGGGACTGCCGGGCTCCGCCGCCGTCCGTATCCAGTCGGCGAGACAGGGCTGACCAGCATGTGACCGGCCGGTAGGGTCGAGGGCGTGCCAAAGCCCCTCAGTCTGCCGTTCGACCCCATCGCCCGCGCCGACGAGCTCTGGAAGCAGCGATGGGGATCCGTGCCGTCCATGGGCGCGATCACCTCGATCATGCGGGCCCATCAGATCCTGCTCGCCGAGGTCGACGCCGTCGTCAAGCCGTACGGGCTGAGTTTCGCCCGCTACGAAGCGCTGGTGCTGCTCACCTTCAGCCAGGCCGGCGAGCTGACCATGTCGAAGATCGGGGAGCGGCTGATGGTCCACCCGACCTCGGTCACCAACACCGTCGACCGGCTGGTGAAATCCGGGCTGGTGGCCAAGCGGCCGAACCCGAACGACGGGCGCGGCACGCTCGCCTCGATCACCGACCAGGGCCGCGAGACGTGCGACGCGGCCACCCGCGACCTGATGGCGGCCGAGTTCGGGCTCAAGGCGTACGACGCCGAGGAGTGCGGGGAGATCTTCGCCATGCTGCGGCCGCTGCGGGTCGCCGCCGGGGACTTCGAGGCGTAGCGGAAGCCGGGCCACGGGCGCGGGGCCCGGCCCGGGCGCGGGCCAGGTGCTGGGGCCGTCGCAGGCCGGGCGCGGGCTGCGCGGGGCCGGGCGAAAGCGTCCCGGAGCGCCCGTTACGCTCGATGGCATGAAGTCGAATGTGTTGTCCCGGTACCGGGTGATGGCTTACGTCACCGCGGTGTGGCTGCTCGTGTTCACCGTGTGCATCGTCCTGAAGTACGGGTTCGATACCGGCGACACCATGATGGTGTCCCAGATCCACGGCGTGCTGTTCATCGTCTACGTCGTCTTCGCCTTCGACCTGGGCTCCAAGGCGAAGTGGCCGTTCGGCAAGCTGCTGTGGGTGCTGGCCGCCGGCTGCATCCCGCTCGCCTCCTTCTTCGTCGAGCCGAGGATCACCCGCGAGGTGAAGCCGCTGCTCATCGGGGCCGCCACCGCCCCCGCCGAGGCTTAGCAGAGCCACCCGCACCAAGCCTCCGCCCGGCCGCCGCGCTGCGCCGGGCGGATTGCCATCGACATTTACTAGGACGTCCTAGTAAATTGATGCTATGGACGCTGACGCGATTGAGCAGGGCCGCCTGCGCTGGCAGGCCCGGTACGACGCATCCCGCAAGCGGGAAGCCGATTTCTCCACCCTGTCCCAGGACCCCGTGGAGCCCGTCTACGGGCCCGCACCCGGCACCGAGGTCGAGGGCTTCGAACGGATCGGCTGGCCCGGCGAGTACCCCTTCACCCGCGGGCTGCACTCCACCGGATACCGCGGCCGCACCTGGACCATCCGGCAGTTCGCCGGCTTCGGCAACGCCGAGCAGACCAACGAGCGCTACAAGATGATCCTGGCGGCGGGCGGCGGCGGCCTCTCCGTCGCGTTCGACATGCCGACCCTGATGGGCCGCGACTCCGACGAGCCCAAGGCGCTCGGCGAGGTCGGCCACTGCGGCGTCGCCATCGACTCCGCCGCCGACATGGAGGTCCTCTTCCAGGACATCCCGCTCGGCGACGTCACGACCTCGATGACGATCAGCGGCCCGGCCGTGCCCGTCTTCTGCATGTACATCGTCGCCGCCGAACGGCAGGGCATCGACCCGGCCACGCTCAACGGCACCTTGCAGACCGACATCTTCAAGGAGTACATCGCGCAGAAGGAGTGGCTCTTCCAGCCCGAGCCGCACCTGCGCCTGATCGGCGACCTGATGGAGCACTGCGCGCGCGAGATCCCCGCGTACAAGCCGCTCTCCGTCTCCGGCTACCACATCCGCGAAGCCGGGGCGACGGCCGCGCAGGAGCTCGCCTACACCCTCGCCGACGGCTTCGGCTACGTCGAGCTGGGCCTCTCGCGCGGCATGGACGTGGACGCCTTCGCCTCCGGCCTCTCCTTCTTCTTCGACGCCCACCTCGACTTCTTCGAGGAGATCGCCAAGTTCCGCGCCGCCCGCCGCATCTGGGCCCGCTGGATGCGCGACGTCTACGGCGCGCAGACCGACAAGGCGCAGTGGCTGCGCTTCCACACCCAGACCGCCGGCGTCTCGCTGACCGCCCAGCAGCCGTACAACAACGTCGTACGGACCGCCGTCGAGGCCCTCTCGGCCGTCCTGGGCGGCACCAACTCGCTGCACACCAACGCCCTCGACGAGACCCTCGCGCTGCCCAGCGAGCAGGCCGCCGAGATCGCGCTGCGCACCCAGCAGGTGCTGATGGAGGAGACCGGCGTCGCCAACGTCGCCGACCCGCTGGGCGGCTCCTGGTACGTCGAGGCGCTGACGGACCGGATCGAGGCCGACGCGGAGAAGATCTTCGAGCAGATCAAGGAGCGCGGCCGGCGGGCGGCGCCCTCCGGCGAGCACCCCATCGGGCCGATCACCAGCGGCATCCTGCGCGGCATCGAGGACGGCTGGTTCACCGGCGAGATCGCCGAATCCGCCTTCCAGTACCAGCAGTCCCTGGAGAAGGGCGACAAGCGGGTCGTCGGCGTCAACTGCCACCACGGCTCGGTCACCGGCGACCTGGAGATCCTGCGGGTCAGCCACGAGGTCGAGCGCGACCAGGTCCAGCAGCTCGGCGAGCGCAAGGCCGCGCGGGACGACGCGCGGGTCCGTACCGCCCTCGACGCGCTGATCGCCGCAGCCCGCGACGGCTCCAACATGATCGAGCCGATGCTGGAGGCCGTACGGGCCGAGGGGACGCTCGGCGAGATCTGCGAGGTACTGCGCGAGGAGTGGGGCGTTTACACGGAGCCGCCCGGCTTCTGAGCGGTGGTTCCGGTGACGGGCGTGTGCTCCCGGGCCGACGGGGGCTCCGGCCGACGGGACTCCGGCCGACGGGGCTCCCAGGCCGACGGGACTCCCCGGCCGACGGGGTGAGCGGGTCTCTCCGGCCGGGCGCTGTCAGCAGGCGGTGCCCTGCTCGTCCCCCCGCGAGCACAGCGCGCTGCTTCCCGCCGCGCGGGCCGGGAAGCCGGCCGTGGCTGGCCAAGAGGCGGCTCTCCGCAGCCGCGCCTGGCAGAAGCCGGCGAGCAGCCCGCCCGGCGCGAGCCGGAGGCTCAGCCGGCCGCCGGGAAACTCAGCCGGAACAGCGCGCCGCCGCCCGGGGCCTGTTCGGCGGTGAGGTCAGCGGAGTGCGCGCGGGCGATCTGCCGGGCCATGGCGAGACCGAGGCCCGAGCCGGGCAGCGCGCGGGCGGCCTCCGCGCGGTAGAAGCGGTCGAAGACGTACGGCAGGTCCTCGGCGGCGATGCCGGGCCCGTGGTCGCGGACCGTCAGCTCCAGAGCGCCGGAGTACGCGGTCAGCTCCACCTCCACCGGACCGCCCGGCGGGCTGAACTTGGCCGCGTTGTCGAGCAGATTCGTCAGCAGCCGGCTGATCCGGGCCGGGACGCCGGGCAGGGCCACCGCTTCCGTCTCCGCAGCGAAGTGGTCCTGGAAGGCGATCTGCGGCCAGTGGCCGCGCGCGGCGCGCACCGCGTGGGCGGCCAGATCGGCCGGGCGGACCTGCTCCACCAGCGGCTGCGGCTCCTCGTCGCGGGCCAGCTCGATCAGGTCGTTGACGAGCTGGGTGACCTCCCGCAGCTGGCGGCCCAGCGCCGCCGAGGCCCGGTCGCGCTGGGCGTCGGTCAACCGGTCCGCGCGGGCGAGCAGTTCGGCGTTGGTGCGCAGCGCGGTGAGCGGGGTGCGCAGCTCGTGCGAGGCGTCCGCGACGAGCCGGCGCTGGGCGGCGATGGACTGCTCCAGCTCGCCGAGCATGGTGTTGAAGCTGGTCGCGAGGCGGGTCACCTCGTCCTCGCGGCCGGGCGGTCCCGGGGGCAGCTCGATGCGGTGCCGCGCGTCGCGGGTGGCCGCGATGCGCTCGGCGGTGGCGGTCAGCCGGGTGACCGGGGCCAGGCCCGAACGCGACACCCAGTAGCCCAGCCCGGCCGCGAGCAGCACGCCCGCGCCGCCCACCGCTGACAGCGCCCAGGCGGCCTGCCGCACGCCGCGCTGCACGGTGTCGGAGCGCAGCGCGACCTGCAACGCCTCGTGCTTGCCAGGCAGCCGGGTGGTGAACATCCGCATCTCCTGGCCGACGACCGTCAGCTTGCTGTAGTACGGCGCGTGCTGTCCGGCCGCGACCTGCCGGGTGGCGTCCGTGACGCGCAGCGCGTACGGCTTCGCCGGGTCCTCGGCCGGGTCGGACGGCACGATCTGCACACACGGCACGGCCTGGAAGCGGCAGCTCGTATCGCCCACCGTCGGACCCCAGCCGCGGCTCTGCTGGGTGACCTGCGCGGCCGTCTGGGCCAGGCTCAGGTCCAGTTGGCGGGTCATCTGGTGCCGGATGATGACGAACGCCGCCGCGCACACGCCCACCGCCACCAGCGCGACCGCCGCCGAGGCGGCCATCGCGAGCCGGGTGCGCAGCGGGCGGTGCCTGCGCCAGCGCGCGCCGAGCCTGCGCGCGCCCGGCCGGCGCGCTTCGCGCCCGCGTGCGCTCCGGCCATGCGCGCCCGTCGGGGACGCGCCCGCTCCCGGCGGGTCCGCCGTGCGTTCGCCCGCCCCCTGTGCGCCGCTCACTCCTCGTCCAGCCGGTAGCCCACGCCGTGCACGGTGTGGACGAGCCGGGACTCGCCGTCCGCCTCCAGCTTGCGCCGCAGGTAGCCGATGTAGACGGCCAGCGAATTGGAGTCGGGGCCGAAGTCCCGCCCCCAGACGAGTTCGAGGATCAGCTCGCGCGGCAGCACCTGCCGCGGGTGCCGCAGCAGCAGCTCCAGCACCGCGAATTCGGTGCGGCTGAATTCGAGCGCGCGCCCCGAGCGCCGCCCGGTCCGCGTCTGCGGGTCCACCACCAGGTCGGCGAAGGACAGTTCGGGGTCCTCCTCAGGCAGCGGCGCGGCCCGCCGCAGCAGCGCCCGCACCCGCGCCACCAGCTCGTCCAGCGCGAACGGCTTGACGAGATAGTCGTCCGCGCCCGCGTCGAGCCCGTCCACCCGCTCGCTCACCGAGTCCAGCGCGGTCAGCACCAGGATCGGCGTACGGTCCTCGAGCCCGCGCAGCCGGCGGCACACCGCGAGGCCGTCGAGCACCGGCATCATCACGTCCAGCACGATGACGTCCGGCTGCCAGGCCGCGACCTCGGACAGCGCGGCCAGCCCGTCGGCGGCCCCGCGCACCGCGTACCCCTCGACGGCCAGGCCGTCCTCGACGGCGGCGCGGACTTCGGGCTCGTCGTCCACCACGAGGACTCTGGCCGCGGGCTCGGTTCTCATGGCGTCCGTTCCTGCCGGTGATCGTTGTGCGGGGTCATGGTCACAGGTTGTCAAACACGGCTCTTAGAAGCCTCTTAGAGCACTCCGTGAGCGTGGCGGCCATGCGAACACCACAGGAACGCAGGCACCCCGCCCACCGGCGGACCGACCAGCGCCCCCTCTCCGTGGTCATCGGGGCGGGCGGCACGGGCGGCCACATCTATCCGGGGCTGGCTCTCGCCGATGCCCTGCGCCGGGCCGAGCCCGACGCGCTGATCTCCTTCGTCGGCACCGAACGCGGCCTGGAGACCCGGCTGATCCCGGACGCCGGCTACCGGCTGCACACCGTCGACATGATCCCCTTCGACCCGGCGCTGGGCGCCAAGCGCTTCCTGCTGCCCGCCGCCCTGCTGCGCTCCGGCGCGCAGTGCCGCACGATCCTGCGCGAGCAGGGCGCGCAGGTCGCGGTCGGCATGGGCGGCTACCCGAGCGCCCCGGTGATCGTCGGAGCCAGGATGGCCGGGCTGCCCAGCCTGGTCCACGAGTCCAACGCGGTCCCCGGCCGGGCCAATAAGTTCGCCGCCCGGCTGACCCCGCACATCGCGCTCGCCTTCGAGCGCAGCCGCGCCCACCTGCCCGGCGCGGAGCGGGCCGAGGTGGTCGGCATGCCGCTCGTCGGACCGCTCGCCACACTCGACCGCAAGGCGCTGCGGGCCGCCGCCCGCCGCGAGTTGGGCGTCCCGGACGGGTGCTTGCTCGTGCTGGTCAACGGCGGCAGCCTGGGCGCGGCCCGGCTCACCGAGGCGGCCGTCGGCCTCGCCCGGCGCTGGCAGCGGCGTGGGGACGTACGGCTGCTGGTGAAGACCGGCCCGGCGGCGCTGGACGCCGCACGGGTCCGGCTGGCGGCCGAGGGCGGCGACCGGGTCGCCGAGGCGGTGCCGTACCTGGACCGGATGGACCTCGCGTACGCCGCCGCCGACCTCGTGGTGTGCCGCGCGGGTTCGGCGACCATCGCCGAGCTGGCCAGCACCGGTGTGCCGGCCGTGCTGGTGCCCTATCCGCACGCGCCCGGCGACCACCAGACGCACAACGCGCGGGTGCTCAGCGACGTCGGCGCCGCGCTGCTGCTGCCCGACGCCGAGACCACCGCCGAGCGGCTGGCCGCACTGCTGGAACCGCTGCTGGCCGACCCGCGACGGCTGCTGGCGATGGACGGGGTCGCCGACCCCGGCAGCCACGCCCGCGCCGCCGACCTGCTGGCGGCCAAGGCGCTGCGCCTCGCGGGCCGCCTGCCGCGCGCCGAGGCCGACACCGCCGAAGCCGCCACCGCCGAGAGCGGCCCGTCCTTCGACACCCCCACATCCGACCTCCCCGCATCCGACCTCCCCGAACTGAGGAAAAGCGCATGAGCGACCAGCTGAGCAGCGACAACCCGACGGCCGGCGGCCCGATCGGCGACACCTGGGCCGGCCGTACCGTCCTGGTGACCGGCGCCGAGGGCTTCATCGGCAGCACGCTGCTGGACATGCTCGTGGCGCGCGGCGCGAACGTGAAGGCGCTGGTGCACTACAAGCCGTACGCCGAGCGCGGCCACCTCGCCCGCTACCTCGGCCCGGACAGCGCGGGCATCCCCGGCGACCCGGTCGAGATGCTCGCGGGCGACGTCCGGGACGCGGGCCGGGTGATGGACGCCGTCGAGGGCTGCGACACCGTCTTCCACCTCGCCGCGCTGATCGGCATCCCGTACAGCTACGAGTCGCCCGGCGCGTATGTCCAGACGAATGTCGTCGGCACCGACAACATCGCCCAGGCGTGCCGGCGGCACGACGTCCGCCGGCTGGTGCACACCTCCACCAGCGAGGTCTACGGCACCGCGCGCACCGTCCCGATCAGCGAGCGGCACCCGCTGCAACCGCAGTCCCCGTACTCCGCCTCGAAGATCGGCGCGGACATGATGGCGCTCTCCTTCCACCACTCCTTCGGGCTGCCGGTCACCGTGGTGCGCCCGTTCAACACCTACGGCCCGCGCCAGTCGGCCCGCGCCGTCATCCCGGCGATCCTCGCCCAGCTGCACTCCGGTGCGCGCGAGATCAAGCTCGGCTCGCTCTCCCCGACCCGCGACTTCACTTTCGTCACGGACACCGCGGCCGGATTCCTGGCGCTCGCGGACTGCGACCGCGCGCTCGGCGAGGTGGTCAACCTGGGTACCGGCCAGGAGATCTCCATCGGCGCGCTGGCCGAGGCGCTGATCGCGGCCTCCGGACGGGACGCCGAGGTGGTGGTGGACCCGTCGCGGCTGCGGCCCTCGGGCAGCGAGGTGCAGCGGCTGCTGTCCGACAACACCCGGGCGCGCGAGTGGGCGTCCTGGCAGCCGGAGGTCCCGCTGGCGGAGGGCTTGCGCCGCACGTCGGAGTGGGTGGCCGAGAACCTGCGGCTCTTCGCGGCGGACCGTTACGAGGTCTGAGGGCTACGAGGGCCGGGCGCTACGAGGGCTGAGCGCTACGAAGATCGAGCGCCACTGATCCTGAGCGCGGGCAGGCCGCTCAGCAGGATCGTGGTGAAGGCCGACGTCCAATCGGCGTCGACCGGCTCGCCCCTGACCAGGGCGCGGTGCACCACCGCGCCGGCGATCACGTCGAAGATCAGATCGTCACTGCGGGCCGTCGCCGCGGGGTCCTCCTCGCGGGGCAGCTCGCCGCGTTCCTGGGCGCGTTCGCGGCCCAGCACGACGAGCCGCTTCTGCCGGTCCACGATCGCCGAGCGGATCCGGACGCGCAGCGCCTCGTCACGAGTGGATTCGGCGACCACCGCCATCAGCGCGGTCTTGGTCTCCGGGCGCTCCAGCAGCACCGCGAACTGGAGCACGACGTTCTCGATGTCGGCCTGGAGGCTGCCGAGGTCGGGCAGCGTCAGTTCGTCGAAGAGGACCGCCACCGCGTCCACGACCAGCTCGCTCTTGTGGGCCCAGCGGCGGTAGAGGGTGGTCTTGGCGACGCCCGCGCGGGCCGCGACGTCGCCCATCGTCAGCTTGCCCCAGCCCAGCTCGACCAGCGCGGCGCGGGTCGCGTCGAGGATCGCCCGGTCGGCCGCGGCGCTGCGCGGGCGGCCGGTGCGGCCGCTGGGGGGCGGCCCGGGAACAGAGGGCGGGTCGGCTGGCATGGGCAGACCATACCGGTGGGTACGGATGCCCCCGCGAATGCCCCGCGGGCGGGTCGTGAGCCACATCACAGAGGGGCTTTGTCCGGGGGCTTGCGGGGGACAGGGCGGGAAGAGTTACGCTACGACCCGTAGCGAAAGAGCGACAGCCACTTGCGCCGGATGGGGATCCGGCGCGCGAGCAGTAACCGTGAAACAGGGGACGGTGCGGCGCATACCGGTGCAGACCAGCCCGGAACGGCGCGGTCCGGAACAGTACAGAGCAGTACAGAGGCCGCCGGTCGGGGTGAGTTCGCGGCCGCCTTTCTGATCACCGCGCCGAGGGGGGAAGATAGGCCCATGCAGCCACGCAATGTGTCCATGAGTGGAGTAGTCGACCTCGCTGCGGTGAAGGCGGCCGCTGAAGCGAAGCAGAAGGCGGAGCAGGCGCGAGCCGAAGCGATCCGCAGCGGCCAGAACCCTGATGAGGTCGGGCCGGCCGGCGAGGGCGGAGCCTCGCCCCTGGTGATCAATGTCGACGAGGCCGGTTTCGAGCGGGATGTCCTCCAGCGCTCCAGCGAGGTCCCGGTCGTCATCGACTTCTGGGCCGAGTGGTGCGAGCCGTGCAAGCAGCTCGGCCCGCTGCTGGAGCGGCTGACGGCGGAGTACGCCGGACGCTTCATCCTCGCCAAGATCGACGCCGACGCGAACCAGGCGCTCCTCCAGCAGTTCGGTGTACAGGGCATCCCCGCCGTCTTCGCGGTGATCGCGGGCCAGGCGCTGCCGCTGTTCCAGGGGGCGGCGCCGGAATCCCAGATCCGCGACGTGCTCAACCAGCTGATCCAGGCGGCCGAGGAGCGCTTCGGCATCGTCGGGGCGCCGGTCGCGGCCGGCGCGCCGGGTACGCAGAGCGACGGCGGCGCCGAGGCGGGCGCCGGC
The DNA here is from genome assembly GCF_035828615.1 of Streptomyces sp. H27-D2. NCBI lineage: Bacteria > Bacillati > Actinomycetota > Actinomycetes > Kitasatosporales > Streptomycetaceae > Streptomyces > Streptomyces sp. H27-D2. The sequence continues at coordinate 31,731 of NZ_JAYMZR010000049.1, forward strand.
GGTGCGGACACCGCGGCTCCGGAGCCGGTCGGCCCGTACGACGCCCTGCTCGCGGCGGCGCACGACGCGCTCGACGCGGGCGACCTGGGCGGCGCGATCCAGGCCTACCGCAATGTGCTGAGTGACGACCCGGCCAACCCGGAAGCGACGCTGGGCCTGGCCCAGGCCGAGCTGCTGCAACGCGTGCAGCATCTGGATCCGCAGAAGGTGCGCGCGGACGCCGCGGCGAACCCGAAGGACCCGGCCGCGCAGATCGCCGCCGCCGACCTCGATCTGGTCGGCGGACATGTCGAGGACGCCTTCGGGCGACTGGTCGACACCGTACGGCTGACGGCCGGCCCGGACCGCGAGGCGGTGCGGCTCCGGCTGCTCGAACTCTTCGAGGTCATCGGCGCGGACGATCCCCGTGTCGTCACCGCCCGTAGCGCACTGGCACGCGTCCTGTTCTGACCCCTCCGGTCACATCCGGCGCTGCGCCCGCGCTTTACCAAATCTTGGTAAACGCGGCGGCTGTTACTCGCAGTAAAGGAATCCGGGCCTTTTGTTGGGGTGTACCCCAATTCCCCACTTGTTTCCTCCGTGTCAGCGACAACCCTGCGTGCCCGGCCGATATCGGCCGGGCACGCTTCGGTTATCCCGCCGTTACTCGCTAGTAACGAACCCCTTGTGCCCCGGCCGGGAATGGACCACGATCGGCCTCGCTCGGTCCATTCCCGCTGCCCGGCATCCATTCGGCGCCGCGGAGTACTGGATCCCCACCGAGTGGGCCGGCGGCAGTGGCGCCGGCTTTGGACAGGGGGGTACCTGCCACCTGGCAGGGCCTGTCCAGGAGGTTGCGCGAGTTGCGTGGCCAGTGGTTGTCGCTCGGGGGTGTGCGTCGGTGTCCAGGAAGCTTCGCCTTCCGGGTCCGGCGCTCTTCTTCCCGAGGGCGTAGCACTTCTCCCATCCCAGGCCGGGCTCCGCAGTACCGGCCGGAGATGTACGTCCGAGAAGGAGGAAAGTCATGGAGTCTCTGGCTCGTGGTGGGACCAGATGGAAGCGGTTCGCCGTCGTCATGGTGCCGAGTGTCGCGGCTACCGCCGTGATCGGCGTCGCCCTGGCACAGGGTGCGCTCGCGGCGTCGTTCAGCGTGTCCGGCCAGCAGTTCAAGGTCAGCGCTGACCGTCTCGACGGCACCGGCTTCCTGCAGTACGGCGCGATCGACACACAGCATGGCGGGAAGCACATCCCGGTCGCGGTCTCGGCCTTCAAGAAGGCCGAGATCAAGAACCTGTGCCAGTCCGTCGTCGTTCCCGTCCCGGGCTTCGGCGATGTCTCGCTGAAGCTGTCGGCGGGCAACAAGGGCACCCCGGTCGAGGCCAAGAACCTCTTCATCGATCTTGATGAGCTCAACGCGGACGCCACGTTCCGCAACATCAACATCGGTGTCGCGGCAGGCGACTCGACAAAGGGCCCCGGTATCAAGAAGGGCGACGCGGCAGACCCGGGCTCTTTCGCCCAGGAAGCCGATTCGGCGACCCTGAAGGGTGTCCAGCAGACCGCCTGGGCGACCAGTGCGGGAACGTTCAAGCTCTCAGGCCTTTCGATGAAGGTCATCAAGGGCAAGAGCGAGTGCTACTGACGCACTGAGGCGGGTGGGGGGCCTCGCCGTCCCTCGCCCGTCCCGCGTTACCGAGTGAACATTCAGCGATCGTCCAGATCGCAGGCCCCAGGGAGCTGTTTTCGATGAGTGCAGAGTCGCCGGGGGCGCGTGAACGCATCGGCCACTGGCGCCAGTCCTTCCGGGTGTGGCGCGGACAGCGCCCCTTCTGGGCAGGACTGCTGACGCTGCTGGGCGGGCTGCCGATCGCGTACTTCCCGTACGCCAACCTCACCGTTGGCCAGCTGACCGTCCGGATGTCGACCACCGCCGGATCGGGCTCGCTGATCATCGGCGTACTGCTGGTGGTCCTCGGACTGACCATGTGGTTCCAGCCGTTGGTCCGGATCTTCGCGGGAGTCGCCGCGCTCGTGCTCGGCATGGTCTCGCTGGTCGTCTCCAACTTCGGAGGCTTCCTGATCGGCTTCCTGCTGGCCCTGTTCGGCGGCGGCCTGGCCGTCGCCTGGGGACCCGGCGGCACCGGCCACGCGAAGCAGCGTCTCGACGGCTACGCCCCGGAGCCGGCACCGAAGCCGGACGAGGGTGACCGCGAGGACGCGCCCGAACCGGCCGCGGCCGGCCCTGCGGCGGACGACGATTCCAGGAATGGGAGGCACCGTGCCTGATGAGGCTCAGCTGGAGGGCGAGGGCCGCCGTGCGAGATCAGGGCCGCGTCACGCGGCTCCGAGAAGATCGATGCTCACCCGCCTGCAGATGCCGGCGGGCAAGGCGATAGCCCTGGCGGCCATGCCGACGGCTGTGCTGATGGGAATGGGTCTCACACCGCAGCTCGCCCAGGCGGACCCGCAGCCCAAGGGTTTCAAGCCCGGTCCGTGCGTCTCGCAGCCCGACGAGGCGGACAAGCAGCATAAGACCGACGAGGCGAAGGCCGAGGCCGACGCCAAGGCGAAGGCCGACGCGAAGGACAAGGCGGCCAAGGAGTCGGCGAAGCCCAGCGCTTCACCGAGCGCCTCCGCCTCGCCCGGACCGACGCCGCCTCGATCCGCCGCACCCTCGGCGGACAAGTCGGCGCCGGACGCGGCGAAGCAGCCCGCGGCCGGCGAGTCCGAGGCGCAGCAGTCGGAGGCCAAGGCCCCCGAGGCTTCGCCGAGCCCCTCCACGAGCAAGTCCCAGAACCCGCTCGACCCGCTGGGCGTCGGAGAGAAGATCGAGGATCTCTTCGATCCGTCCAACGACGCGGAGCCGAGCGCTTCCGCCTCGCCGTCGCCCAGCGCCAGTTCTTCGGCTCCGGCCAAGCCCGCCGACCCGGTGGGCAAGGCCGGCGAGAAGGCCGAGAAGGCCACCGGCAAGGTGGGCGGCACGACCGAGTCGGTGCGCAAGAAGGCCGCGGCCATCAAGAAGGCCGCGGACGAAGCCGCCGACGAGGCCGAGGCCGCCCGGAAGGCAGCCGCCAAGGCGAAGAAGGACGGGGACCCGAACCCGTCCGCTTCGGACAGCGGCCTGGAGTCCTTCCCCTGTCCGAAGTACGACGCGGACGCGCTCGCCAACGCGAAGACCGAGCCCACGAGCAGCCTGCTGCCCGACAAGCCCTGGATCCTGAAGAGCAGCCGGCTCGCGCTCCACGGACTCGACTACGAGGGCATCGTCAAGGTCAAGACCCACAACGGCACCGTCAAGGACGTCCTCAAGTTCACCGCCAAGAGCGTGGACATCAAGGACCTGCACCAGTTGGTCGAGGGCCCCGGTGGGACCACCACGCACGTGGAAGCGCGCAAGGGAAGCAACTCGACCATCCAGAACGGCAAGGTGACGATGTACACGGAGGAGCTCAAGGGCAACCTCCTGGGCATCATTCCGATCACCTTCAGCCCGAAGAGCCCGCCTCCGCTGTCCCTTCCGGAGCTGTTCTTCACCGACGTGAAGGTCACGCAGGCCGGTCAGTTCGGTGGCGATCTCACCATTCCCGGCATGCACCTGTACGACACTCAGGGCTGAGACCGGGGCCGTTCCCCGGCGCGAGGCTCCGGCGGGAGCCGCCGCGCCGCGGGTACGGCCCCGGCCGCGGCTCGACGCGGCGCGGAACGCGGTGCCGCAGAACGCGGCGCCGCACAGCACGTCGTACGAAACGGCCGTACCGCCTGTTACTCGCTGGGGGCGCTGCCGCCCAGGTGGTGCACCCGGACCATGTTGGTGGTGCCCGGGACGCCGGGGGGCGAACCGGCCGTGATGATCATGGTGTCGCCCTTGCCGTAGCGGTTCAGCTTCAGCAGCTCGGCGTCGACCAGGTCGACCATGCTGTCGGTGTTGTCGACGTGCGGCACCACATAGGTCTCGATGCCCCAGCTCAGCGCGAGCTGGTTGCGGGTCGAGGCGTCCGTGGTGAAGGCCAGGATCGGCTGGCAGGTGCGGTAGCGCGAGAGCCGGCGCGCGGTGTCCCCGGACTGGGTGAAGGCGACCAGCGCCCTGGCGTCCAGGAAGTCCGCGATCTCGCAGGCCGCACGGGCCACCGAACCGCCCTGCGTACGCGGCTTCTTGCCCGGCACCAGCGGCTGGAGCCCGCGCGAGAGCAGCTCCTCCTCGGCGGCCTCGACGATGCGGGACATCGTCTTGACCGTCTCGATCGGATACTTGCCGACCGAGGACTCGGCGGACAGCATGACCGCGTCCGCGCCGTCCAGGATCGCGTTCGCGACGTCGGAGGCCTCGGCGCGGGTCGGCCGCGAGGAGTTGATCATCGACTCCATCATCTGGGTCGCGACGATCACCGGCTTGGCGTTGCGGCGGCACATCTCGACGAGCCGCTTCTGGACCATCGGGACCTTTTCGAGCGGGTACTCGACGGCCAGGTCGCCGCGGGCCACCATCACGCCGTCGAAGGCCGCGACGATCTCGACCATGTTGTCGACCGCCTGCGGCTTCTCGACCTTGGCGATGACCGGGACGCGACGGCCTTCCTCGTCCATGATCCGGTGCACGTCGCGGACGTCGCCCGCGTCCCGTACGAAGGACAGTGCGACCAGGTCGCAGCCCAGCCGCAGGGCGAACCGCAGGTCGTCGATGTCCTTCTCGGACAGGGCCGGCACATTGACCGAGACGCCGGGCAGGTTGATGCCCTTGTTGTCGGAGATCACACCGCCCTCGATCACGATGCAGCGCACCCGCGGGCCGTCGACCTCGATGACCTGGAGAGCCACCGCGCCGTCGTTGATCAGGATGCTCTCGCCCTTGGAGACGTCTCCGGGCAGGCCCTTGTAGGTGGTGCCGCAGATGGTCTTGTCGCCGGCCACGTCCTCGGTGGTGATGGTGAACTCGTCACCGCGCACCAGCTCGACGGGGCCGTCGGCGAAGGTCTCCAGCCGGATCTTGGGGCCCTGGAGGTCGGCGAGCACGCCGATGGCGTGGCCGGTCTCCTCGGCAGCCTTGCGGACGCGGTGGTACCGCTCCTCGTGCTCCGGGTGTGACCCGTGGCTCATGTTGAATCGGGCCACATTCATGCCGGCCTCGATCAGCGTCTTCAGCTGGTCGTAGGAGTCAACGGCTGGGCCCAGGGTGCAGACGATTTTGGAACGGCGCATGAGGGCGATCCTATCGGTTTGTTTCGGAGTGGAATATTCCATCTGGTGGAAAAGCCAAGCGCTACGCCCTGACCAGCGCGTATGTCTGCGTGGCGATCTCCAGTTCCTCATCAGTGGGGATGACGGCGACCGCGACGCGGCTGCTTTGTGCCGAAATGATCCGCGCCGAGCCGCTGCGCAGGGTGTTGCGCACACCGTCCAGTTCGATGCCCAGACCGGTCAGCCCGCGCAGCGCCGCCTCGCGTACGGCCGCGGAGTTCTCGCCGACTCCCGCGGTGAACACGATGGCGTCCACCCGGCCCAGAACAGCGGTGTACGCGCCGACATACTTGCGCAGCCGGTGGATGTAGATCTCGAAGGCGAGCTCGGCGGCGCGGTCGCCCTCGCCCATCCGGCGGCCGATCTCGCGCATGTCGTTGTCGCCGCACAGGCCGAGCAGCCCGCTCTTCTTGTTCAGCAGGGTGTCGACCTCGTCCATCGACATGCCGCCCACCCGCGCGAGGTGGAAGACGATGGCCGGGTCCAGGTCGCCCGAGCGGGTGCCCATGACGAGCCCCTCCAGCGGGGTCAGCCCCATCGAGGTGTCCACGCACACCCCGCCCTCAATGGCGGAGGCGCTCGCGCCGTTGCCCAGGTGCAGCACGATGGTGTTCAGCCCGGCGAGGTCCCGGTCGAGCAGCCCGGCGGCGGCGCGCGAGACGTAGGCGTGCGAGGTGCCGTGGAAGCCGTAGCGGCGCACGTCGTACCGGTCGGCGGTCTCGACGTCGATCGCGTAGCGGGCGGCGGACTCCGGCATGGTCGAGTGGAACGCGGTGTCGAAGACCGCGACCTGCGGCAGGTCGGGGCGCAGCTCGCGGGCCACCTTGATGCCGGTGACGTTGGCCGGGTTGTGCAGCGGGGCGAGCGGGACCAGGCCCTCGATGCTCGCGACCACCTCGTCGGTGATCAGCGTCGGCTCGGTGAACTTCGTGCCGCCGTGCACCACCCGGTGGCCGACGGCGGCCAGCTCGGGGGAGTCCAGGCCCATCCCCCGCTCGCGCAGTTCGTCGGCGACCTGGCGGAGCGCGGCGGTGTGGTCAGGGACCGGGCCCTCGCCGATCCGCTCGACCAGGCCGGAGGCGGGCCGGGAGCCGTCGGCCATGTCGAGCAGCTGGTACTTGACCGATGACGAGCCGGAGTTGAGGACGAGGACTCGGGTGGGGTTCACGCTGTGCTGCCCTTTCGGGGGTGTCGGGCCGGGCGCCGGGGCGGGGGCGGGGGCTCAGGAGCCGGCGGGCTGCCGGCCCTGGGCCTGGATGGCGGTGATCGCGACGGTGTTGACGATGTCCTGCACGAGGGCGCCGCGCGAGAGGTCGTTGACCGGCTTGCGCAGACCCTGGAGCACCGGCCCGACCGCGACAGCGCCGGCCGAGCGCTGCACGGCCTTGTAGGTGTTGTTGCCGGTGTTGAGGTCCGGGAAGATCAGCACCGTCGCCTGGCCCGCGACCTCGGAGCCGGGCATCTTGGTCTCGGCGACGCCCGCGTCCACCGCGGCGTCGTACTGGATCGGGCCCTCGACCGGCAGGTCGGGCCGGAGCGCGCGCACCAGCTCAGTGGCCTTGCGGACCTTGTCGACGTCGGCGCCGGAGCCGGAGGTGCCGGTGGAGTACGAGAGCATCGCGATCCGCGGCTCGACGCCGAACTGGGCGGCGGTGGCGGCCGACTGGATGGCGATGTCGGCGAGCTGCTCGGCGTTGGGGTCCGGGTTGACCGCGCAGTCGCCGTAGACCAGGACCTTGTCGGCCAGGCACATGAAGAAGACCGAGGAGACGATCGAGGCGTCCGGCTTGGTCTTGATCACCTCGAAGGCGGGCCGGATGGTCGCGGCGGTGGAGTGCACCGCGCCGGAGACCATGCCGTCGGCGAGGCCCTCCTGCACCCTCAGGGTGCCGAAGTACGAGACGTCGGCGACGACGTCGTGGGCCAGCTCGAAGCTGACGCCCTTGTGCGCGCGCAGCTTCGCGTACAGCTCGGCGAAGCGGTCCCGCAGCGGCGAGGTCTGCGGGTCCACGATGCGGGCCGAGGCGTGCGTGCCGTCGGATATCTCGTCGGACTCCAGCAGCCGCAGCGCGATGCCCAGCTCGCCGGCCCGCTTGCGGATCACGCTGTCGTCGCCGAGCAGCGTCAGGTCGCAGACGTTCCGCCGCAGCAGCACCTCGGCGGCGCGCAGCACCCGCTCCTCGGCGCCCTCGGGGAGCACCACATGCCGGCGGTCGGTGCGGGAGCGCTCGATCAGCGCGTGCTCGAACATCATCGGGGTGAGACGGCCACCCCGGTCGAGGGCGAGCTGCTCGGTCAGCCGGGCGCTGTCGACGTGCGTCTCGAAGAGGCCGAGGGCTATCTCGGCCTTGCGCGGGCTGGCCGCGCTGAGTTTGCCCTGCAACGAGAACAGCTCGGCGGCGGTCGGGAAGGACCCGCCGGACACCGACAGCACGGGCGTGCCGGGGGCGAGTCGGGAGGCCAGCGCCAGGATGTCGGGCCCCGGCCGCTCGTCGAGGGTCAGCAGCAGCCCGGCGATCGGCGGCGCGCCCGCCGAGTGGGCCGCGAGCGAGCCGATGATCAGGTCCGCGCGGTCCCCGGGGGTGACCACCATGCAGCCCGCGGTCATGGCGCGCAGGAACCTCGGCAGCATCGCGCCGCCGAAGACGAAGTCCCGTACGTCCCTGGCCAGCCCCGAGGGGTCGCCCAGCAGCACTTCGGCGTCCAGCTCGGCGACGACCTGGCCGACGGTGGGCGCGGAGAGCGCGGGCTCCTCGGGCAGCACGTACACCGGCACCGGCAGGTGCTCGCCGAGCTGCCGGGCGGCCTGCCGGGCGTGGCTGTCGCCGACCCGGTTGGCGATCATCGCGATGACCTCGCAGCCCAGCGCCCGGTACGCGTCGTAGGCGTTGCGGACCTCGGCGACCACCGACTCGGCGCTCTGGTCGAGGCCGCCGACGACGGGCAGCACGGCGGCGCCGAACTCGTTCGCGAGCCGCGCGTTGAGGTTCAGCTCGGCCGGCAGATTGGTGTCCGCGTAGTCGGAGCCCAGCACGAGCACGACCTCGTAGTGCCGGGCGACCTCGTGGAAGCGGTCGACGAGCTGGGAGACCAGCTCGTCGGTGCCGTGCTCGGCCTGGAGCGCGGAGGCCGCCGCGTAGCCGAAGCCGTAGCCGCTCTCGGCGCTCTGGGTCAGCCGGTAGCGGGCGCGCAGCAGGTCGAAGATCGGGTCGGGGCCGCCGTGGTTGAGCGGACGGAACACGCCGACCCGGTCCACCTGGCGGGTCAGGAGCTCCATCACTCCCAGTTCGATGACCTGCCGGCCGTCACCTCGGCCGATACCGGTCACGTACACACTGCGCGTCACGCCGTCACTCCGATCGTTCGTCTCTGGGCTCGTTGGTCCCCGGGCTCTGCGGCCGGCTCTCTCGCCGGTCGGGGGCCGCATCGCGATCATGGCTTGATCCGAGCCCCGGCCCCGGTCGCCGACCGCAGGCCAGGCTGGTCGAAATTACCCGTTATGGTGCGCGTGCCCTCTTGACGATACCTGCGCCCGCCGAGAGTGCCCTGCCCGGATCGAGGCCTGCCAACCCGCACCGGCGGACCGCCCGCGACCGGCCCGTAAGCCTGACGGGAACCGGCTGCCGGGCAGCGTACGCACCGGCCGGGCAGCGCCCCGCGCCCCGCCCCTCCGGCCCCGCGCGGCACCTGCCAGCGCGAGGATCGCACAGCCCGTGAAACAATCGCATTGGCTCACAAGTATCAGCAGCGAGCAGGAGACACAGCGCGATGCGTATCGGAATTCTCACCGCGGGCGGCGACTGCCCCGGCCTGAACGCAGTGATCCGGTCGGTCGTGCACCGCGCGGTCGCCGGTCATCACGACGAGGTCATAGGTTTCGAGGACGGCTTCAAGGGCCTCCTGGACGGCCGCTACCGCAAGCTCGACCTGGACGCGGTCAGCGGCATCCTCGCCCGGGGAGGAACGATTCTCGGCTCCGCCCGGCTGGAGCGCGACCGGCTGCGCGAGGCCGCCGAGAACTGCGACGAGCTGGCCCGCCAGTACGGCATCGACGCCCTCATCCCGATCGGCGGCGAGGGCACGCTGACCGCCGCCCGGATGCTCTCCGACGCCGGCATGCCCGTGGTCGGCGTCCCCAAGACCATCGACAACGACATCTCCTCGACCGACCGCACCTTCGGCTTCGACACCGCCGTCGGCGTCGCCACCGAGGCCATCGACCGGCTGAAGACCACCGCCGAGTCGCACCAGCGGGTCATGGTCGTCGAGGTCATGGGCCGGCACGCGGGCTGGATCGCCCTGGAGTCCGGCATGGCCGGCGGCGCGCACGGCATCTGCCTGCCGGAGCGCCCGTTCGACGTCGCCGACCTGGTGACGATGATCGAGGAGCGCTTCTCGCGCGGCAAGAAGTTCGCGGTCATCTGCGTCGCCGAGGGCGCGCACCCCGCCGAGGGCTCGATGAACTACGCGAAGGGCGCGATCGACCAGTTCGGCCACGAGCGCTTCCACGGCATCGGCAACACCCTCGCCTCCGAGCTGGAGAACCGCCTCGGCAAGGAGGCCCGCCCGGTCATCCTCGGCCACGTCCAGCGCGGCGGCACCCCCACCGCGTACGACCGCGTCCTCGCCACCCGCTTCGGCTGGCACGCGGTCGAGGCCGTGCACCGCGGCGACTTCGGCAAGATGACCGCGCTGAACGGCACGGACATCGCCATGGTCCCGCTCGCGGAAGCGGTGACGCACCTCAAGACGGTGCCGGCGAACCGGATGGACGAGGCGGAGTCGGTCTTCTGACCTGCGGCGGGCTGCTGCGCGGCGGCTTTGGTACGTCTGCTTTGGTACGTCTGCGGCCTGCACCGTCTGCGGCCTGCACCGGCCTGCACCGTCTGCGGCCTGCACCGGCCTGCACCGTCTGCGGCCTGCACCGGCCTGCACCGTCTGCGGCCTGCACCGGCCTGCACCGTCTGCGGCCTGCACCGGCCCGCACCGTCTGCGGCCTGCACCGGCCCGCACTGCCTGCGGCCCGCACCGGCCGCGAGCCGACGACACCCTCCCCACTCGCCTCGGCAACGGAGTAGCAACGTGGACCAGCTCAGCTACGGCGACGTCAAGCAGGCCGCCGACCGGATCTCCGGCCGCGTCCGCCCGGTGACCGTCGCCCCGGTCGACCCCGAGGCCGTACGCGGCCTGCGCCCCGCCGCGCCCGGCGGCTACCGGCTGTGGCTGGCCCTGGAACAGCTCCAGCACACCGGCTCCTTCAAGGCGCGCGGCGCGCAGAACTTCCTCGCCGCCCACCGCGAATCCGGAACGCTGCCGGACGCCGGAGTCACCATCGCCTCGGGCGGCAACGCGGGGCTCGCCTGCGCGTGGGCGGCCCGGCAGCAGGGGGTGCGGGCGACCGTCTTCCTGCCCGCCACCGCCCCGGCCGTCAAGGTCGCCAAGCTGCGCGGCTACGGCGCGGACGTCCGCCTGGTCGGCAACGAGTACGCGGAGGCGCTGGCCGCCTGCGAGGACTTCGTCCGCACGACCGGAGCGCTGGCCTCGCACGCGTACGCCCACCCGCTGATCGCCGCCGGCGCGGGCACCCTGCTGGAGGAGCTGCGCGGGCGGATCCCGGGCCTGGACACGGTGGTCGTCGCGGTCGGCGGCGGCGGACTCTTCGCCGGCGCCGCCACCGCGGCCCGCCACCATGGAATCCGTACGGTCGCGGTCGAGCCCGAGAACTGCCGGGCGCTGAACGCCGCGCTGGAGGCCGGGCGGCCGGTCGACGTCAGCGTGGACTCGATCGCCGCGGACTCGCTCGGAGCCCGCCGCGCGTCACCGCTGGCGCTGGCCGCGGCCCAGCAGGACGGCGTCACCTCGCTGCTCGTCCCCGACGCGGAGATCGTCCGCGCCCGGCAGACGCTCTGGGACGACCACCGGCTCGCGGTCGAACACGCGGCGGCCACGGCGCTGGCGGCGTTGACCGCTGGGACGGCGACCGGGACCGGGGGCGCAGGTGGCGGTACGTCCGGCTACCTGCCCGCCGACGGCGAAAAGGTAGCCGTGGTGCTGTGCGGGGCCAATACGGACCCCAGCGACCTGGTGCCGCCCCGGAGCGAGAGCTGAGCGGTGGCGCTGACCACGGCCGCTACGCGTGCTCGCCGATCTCCGCCCAGAAGCGGTAAAGGATCTCCACCAGGAACTCCCGCCCCGCCGCACCCGAATCCGCCGACCCGCCCATGCCGCCGCCCCCGCCGCCCCAATTGAGCGTGGAGACCATGCTCGCCTGGTAGTCGCTGTGCAGCCGCTGCAGAGCACTTTCGATACGCGGCCGCGACAGCGGCAACATCTTCGAGACCGGCCGCACATACGCCTGCCAACGGGTGCCCACAGCGCTCCGCAGCAGCTCCGCGAGCGCCTCGCTGCGCCCGGTCAGCTCGATCAGCGCGGACACCGGCAGCGAGAGCACCTCAGCGAGGGCGACGCCCTGCCGTTCGTTGCCCGTCCACTGTCCGGTGCGCTCGATTTTCAGGTACACGTTCAGATCCAGCCCGATCCGCCGGGCCAGATCCTCGGGCGCGATCCCGCGAGCGAGCCGGTGTTCGAGCAGCGTGGTGGGCTCGCCCAGCAGGTCTCCCGGCGAACACCACAGCGCGCCCGCCAGCGCGGTCAGCTCCGCCTCAGTGGGCGAATCCTCGCCCAGCTCCCAGGCCGCGATGGCCCCGGGCTGGATCTGGATGCCGTACGCCGCCCAGATTCCGTATGAGACATGGGAGTGAGCCATGCCTAGCGCCTCCCGCAGGCGTCGTGCGGCGGTGGCGTCGAACGGGGGTCGATGGGCCTCTTGGGAATTTGGTCGGTGCACGGGCACACGGTAGGGGTCTGGCCATGGCTGTGACTACGGTCGGTTCGGACAAGGTCACATATCGTAGAAAGCTACGGACGTGTCAGTGCTTGCCTTTTCCCTCTCGGGTAGCGGGCTCGGGCGGCGGGTCAGTTGTCGAACTCGCCGGCTTTGACACCGGTCAGGAATGCGGTCCACTCGGCGGGGGTGTAGAACTGCGTGCCGTTGTGTGGGTTTTTGCTGTCCCGCACGGCTCGGCCGCCGTCGGCGGTCCGGGCGACCTCGACGCAGTCTGTGTTCGCACCTTGAGACGCGGATGCCTTGACGAACGCGGTGACGATGTCCTGGTTCTTCATTCCGATTCCTTCTCGCTGTCCGGGATATCCTCAATCGCCTTCTGGAGGAAGGTCAGGCTTTGCTCCGGACTCAGGGCAGCCGACCTGAGCGCTTCGAAGATGCGTGCGTGTTTGGCCACGTCTTCCAGGTCCTCAAGGATCGCCGTGGTCGTCGTGCTGTCCAATGCGACGGCCTCGGGGGCGGGCTCAGGGCCGAAGGAGAACATGACGAAGTGTGACGCCATGTGCGCGGCAGCCCAATCCGAGAACGGCAGCACCTGGATGCTGATGTTCTGTCGTTGGGCGACGTGGACGAGGTACATCAACTGTTCGCGATGCGTCTTCGGCGATGGCATCGGGGCAGTGAGCGCCGGCTCCCAGATCACTGCGGCGAAGTGTGATCCGGGTTCCTCGATGATCCGCTTGCGTTCCTGCCGGATCGCCACGGTCTTCTCGATGACTTCAGGCGAGTAGACCGTCAGGCCGGTGTCGAGCAGCGCTTTGAAGTAGTCCTGCGTTTGCAGGAGTCCGGGGATGAAGAGCGGCTGCCACGATCGAATGTATGTCGCGTCAGTCTCCAGGGCGATCAGGTCGGCATGCTCGTCGCTGACCGTTCCCTGATAGTCGAGCCACCAGCCGCGCTTATTGCTTTCGCGAGCGAGGTGCTCCAACTGCACCCGCATGTTGGCGTCTTCCACCTCGTACAGGTCCAACAGGACCCGAACGTCCCCTACTCGGGAACCACTGATGCCCGACTCGACGCGGCTGATCTTGGCTTTCGAGCAGCCCAACGCTTCGGCGGCATGCTCTTGGTCAAGCTGCGCCGCGAGCCGGTACCGCTTGAGTGCGGTACCGAGGCGACGGCTGCGCACCGTGGCCTTCCCACCTGCGGGCATGTGGCCTCCCCTAGCTCTTCTGGATCCAGTTTGCACGGCAACGGACCGTACAGGCTAGGCCGTTGCCACTCTGGGCCACTTGCAAAGTTACGCCACGCGGCGGGTTGCAAGTTGCATCGAGATGGGTCTAGCTTCAACTGCATCGCGTTCCGTAGCTGCAAAGGCACGTTACGTGATATCGGTTCCGCCTGCCCACCGCCTGGGGGACGCATGTCCGGCCGCACAGACATCAAGAGATTCCGGATCCGCCGGGCCTCCGTTCCCGAGGCCCGTCATCACGTCGAGACGCTTCTCGCCGGCTGGAAGCTGGGCGGTCTCATAGAGGTCGCTGCCCTGATCGTCAGCGAGTTGACGACCAACGTCGTCAACCACGCCCACGGAACGGGCGACTTCTTCGAGCTGGCCCTGCGCCGCAGAGGCGGCGTGCTGATCCTCGAAGTCTCCGACTCCTATCGGTGGCAGCTGCCGGAACTCCAGAAGGCCGGCCCGGACGACACCACCGGACGCGGTCTGTTCCTCGTGGACGCGCTCTCGGAGCGGTGGGGAGTCCGCCCGCGCGAGGCGGGCAAGACGGTGTGGGTGCATCTGCCGATAGGGAGAGAGCGGTCGGACACCGTGATCTCGGCCGAGCGCGAAGCCGGAGAGGGGGAGTCATGCGGACCGGTCTGACCTCCCGTTCCAACCCCGCGACGCATCGCGCCTGGTGGTGCGAATTCACCGTCCGCATGGCCTCGCCCGGTGGTGGTGGCGGCGCAGGTGAACGCGCGCGGGTGCGGGGTAGCCGCGCGCGGACGCCGGAGCAGGCGCTGGTCTGGATGCGAGTCGCCGTCAGGGTCCTGCTGTCCGGGTTCGATCCGGAGGACGGGGAGCGGGCGTTCCGCTGGCTCGACCACGGGCAGTGGGAGGCGGTGATGCGGCTCAAGGCGGGGGAGCCGTACGCGTTCGTCGCCTCGTCCGGCTCGACCCGCGTCGAGTGGTCCGCCCGACCCGTGATCTTCCTGCCGGTGCTGCCGGTGACGGGGCATCCGGTCTGCGGGGGCGAGGGCGGGTAGGCGGGTGCCCGCGCATCCCCACGGACGCCACCACCCCCGGGTGTCGGCGACAGAAAAGCCGAGCCGTGTCGAGCCGTCCCCCGATTCGGCTCGACACGACACGTACCGTTTCCTTCAGTCATTGTTGAAGGATCGCGTGCAACTGTCAACAACACGCTGCGTAGAGTTCCCCGTTACACTCGGCCGGTGATCGTGACACCCAACCCGCAACGGCGCAGTGAGAAGTCACGGCAGGCGATCCTCTCCGCCGCCCTGGAGTTGTGCACCGAGAAGGGGTACGGGCGCGTCACGATGGAATCCATCGCGGCGCGGGCCGGGGTGAGCAAGAAGACGATCTACCGGTGGTGGCACTCCAAAGGGGCGGTGCTGCTCGAAGCGGTGATCGAGGCGCTGGTGTCCGTCACGCCGTTCCCCGATACGGGGGACCTCGAAGCCGATCTGCGGACGCACATGGTGGGCGCGGTCCGGCTGCTCACCAGCCCGCCGTTCGGTCCGGCCTACACCGGGATTCTCGCCGAGATGTACCACGACGACAGCCTCGCGCGCGCCGTCAACGACCAGTTGGTCGGCCCGCGCGCCGAGGCGGCCAGGGACCGGCTGCGCAGCGCGCAGAAGCAGGGCCGGCTGCCGATGGACGCCGATCTCGATCTGGCCGTGGAGATGCTGTACGGGCCGCTGTACTACCGCAACGCGCTGCGCAAGCCGCCGCACACCGTGGAGCGTCACGCGCTTCTGGCCGAGCATGTGCTGCGGGCCCTGGGGCACAACCAGAACGGTCTCTGAGCGCGCGGCTCACGGCGCGCTCACCCCTTCACCGCCCCGCCGAACGCGAAGCCCCCGCCCATCCGCCGCGCGATCAGCACGTACAGCAGCACCACCGGCGTCGAGTAGAGGATCGAGAAGGCTGCGAGCTGGCCGTACGCGACCGCTCCGTGGTTGCCGAAGAAGGTGAAGAGGCTGACGGAGGCGGGGAGTTGGTCGGGGGAGAGCAGCAGCATGAAGGGGACGAAGAAGTTGCCCCACATCATGATGAAGCTGTAGATCGTCACGACCATGATGCCGGGGCCCATCAGCGGCAGGATGACGCGGGTCAGCGTCTGCGCCCAGGACGCCCCGTCGGTCCAGGCGGCTTCTTCGAGGACGCGGGGGACGCCGTCCATGAAGTTCTTCATCAGCCAGATCGCGAAGGGCAGTTGCGAGGTGGCGAGGAAGAGCGCGGTGCCCGCGAGGGTGTCGACCAGGTCGACCTGGACGAAGAGGCCGTAGACCGGGACCATGATCGCGGTGATCGGCAGGCAGGTCGTGAACAGCACCGTGAGCAGGTACGAACGGGTCGCGCGGGAGCGGATGCGGGAGAGCGGGTACGCGGCGAGGGCCGCGCAGGCGACGGTGAGGGCGGTCGCGCCGCCGCACAGCAGGAGGCTGTTGAGCATCGGCCGGTAGGTGATCTCGGGGTCGAGCACCGCGTCGAAGTTGTCGAGGGTGGCCGGTGACGGTGCGCCGACCCGCAGATCCGCGTGGGCGTCCAGCGAGGACAGCAGCAGCCAGGCCAGCGGCAGCACGAACGCGGCGGCGACCACGAGCAGGGCGGCGTCGGCCGCCAGCCGCTCGCGGGTGCGGCGGTTCAGGCGGGCGCGCATCCCACCTCCGTACGCTGCGATCCCCGGCCCGTCGTTAGGGGTGGTGTGGAGTCTTCGACAACTTGAAGGTGTCGAAGACTCCACACCCCACCCGCCGGACACGCGTCCCTTCGTCGCCCCGTCACACTTCCTCCCGCATCAGCCGCAGATAGACCACCGAGAACAGCGCCCCGACCAGCAACAGCAGCAGCGCGACCGCCGTGCCGTAGCCGATGAGGCTCTTCAGGAACGCCTGGTCGTACATGAACACCGGCAGCGTCTGGCTGCGGTTGCCGGGGCCGCCGCGCGTCATCGCCCAGATCAGGCCGAAGACGGAGAGCGTCTGGAGGGTGTTGAGCATCAGATTGGTGCCGATCGAGCGGCGGATCATCGGCAGCGTGACATGCCACAGCCGGCGCAGGCCGCTCGCGCCGTCCATCTCGGCCGCTTCGGTGATCTCCTTGGGGATCTCGGAGAGCGCGGCGGAGTAGACGAGCATCGAGAAGGCCGTGCCGCGCCAGACGTTGGCGAAGGACACGGCGAGGATGGGCAGCGTGAACAGCCAGTTCTGGTCCGGGAGATGGAGCCAGTCGAGCACCGCGTTGAGGGTGCCTCTGCGGTGGAAGAAGATGTAGAGCAGGAAGCCCGCGACGATCTCCGGGAGCACCCAGGCGGCGATGACGATCGAGCCGGTGATCGAGCGTACGGGGCGCGAGGCGCGGCGCATCAGCGCGGCGAGCGCCAGGCCCAGGGTGTTCTGGCCGACGATCGAGGAGACGACGGTGAAGACCAGCGTCAGCACGACCGCGTTGCGGAAGTCGTCGTCGGCGAAGGCGCGCCGGAAGTTGTCGAAGCCGACGAAGTTCGTCGAGGACGAGCCGGTCAACTGCATGTCGGTGAAGGCGATGTAGACGCAGTAGCCGATCGGGCCGCCGAGGAAGAGCAGCAGCAGGAGGGTCGCGGGGGCGAGCGGCAGCCAGCGCAGCGGGCGGCGGCGTGCGTGCGGGGGCTTCGCGGGCGCCGGGAGCGTCGAAGGCCGTGTGGCCGTCGGCGGGGCGGCGGTCATTCGTTCTTGGTGATCACTGCGCCGTCGGTGATCGTCTTCAGCTCCTGGTCGTAGGACTTCGCCGCCGCCGAGGGGGAGGCGTCACCCGTGGTCACCCCTTCCATCGCCTCGCCGATCGCGGCCGAGACCTTGGGGTATACGGGCAGCGCCGGCCGGTAGTGGGTGTGCTTCACCAGGCTGGTGAAGAAGTCGACGCCCGGCATGGACTTGAGGTAGCGGGGGTCCTTCGCGACGTCCTCGCGGACCGCGATCTGCGCGGCGCGCACGTCCCACTCGACCGCGTTCTCCTTCGTCTGGAGCATCTTGATCAGCTCCCAGGCCAGGTCGGGGTTCCTGGACTTGGCGGGGATCGCCCAGGTCCAGCCGCCGGACATGCTCACCTTGCCGGGGGCCGCGCCGTGCTGCGTCGGCATCGGGGCCTGGCCGAGCGTCTTGGACCACTCGGGCCACGGCTTGCCGCCCGTCTTCTGCCACTGCTGGCCCATCCACGAGCCGTCGAGGTTGATCGCGAGCTTGCCCTCGGGCATCCACTCGGTGGCGACCCGGACGCCGACGTTGGGGTCGAGCGCGTCGGAGACGTCGGGGCCCAGCTTCTCGGAGTAGACGGTCCGTACGAAGTCCAGCGAGTCCCGGAAGCCCTTGCCGCCGGACACCCACTTCTCGGTCTTGGGGTCGTAGAGCGGGTCGGCGCCGGTACCGTACAGCAGCATCTCGAAGCCCTGCATGACGGCGCCCTCGCCGGGGCCCTTGCCGGTGTAGACGTTCAGCGGGGTGACGCCGGGGACCTTCTTCTTGACGGTGCGGGCCGCGTCGAGGATCTCGTCCCAGGTCCTGGGCGTCCAGTCGGCGGGCAGGCCGGCCTTCGCGAAGAGCTTCTTGTTGAACCACAGGCCGCGGGTGTCGGTGCCGTCCGGGACGCCGTACGTCTTGCCGTCCCGCGCCTTGGCGGCCGTCTTCGCGGTGTCGGCGAAGAGGTCCCAGTCCCGCCACTTGTCCAAGTAGGGGTCCAGCGGGCGCAGATAGCCGCTCTCGATGTCCGAGTTGATCAGGAAGGTGTCCTCGTAGACCAGGTCGGGGGCGGTCTTCGGGGAGCGCATCATCTGCTGGATCTTGGCGTAGTAGTCGTTCTCCGACGCCTGGATCGGGATCAGTTCGATCTTTTTGCCGTCGTGCGCCTTCGCGAACTGCTTCTTGACGAGGTCCAGATAGTCGTCCTGGTACCGGACTTTGTTGTTGGTGTTGCGCTGATAGGCGACCTTGAGGGTGTCCGGATCGCTGCCGGAGCCCCCGCCGCAGGCGGTGAGGGAGCCTGCGGCGAGGACGGCGGCGAGGGTTGCGGCGAGGCCGAGCGGGGTCGGGCGCACGGGCACGTCCTCCTTCTGCGCGGAAGGGGCTGCGACGGTGACTGCCCGGTGACCGTACGGTCGCCGTCAGTGCACGGTCAATCCCCCAGGAGTGTCCGCGGGGGGTCAGGAGGGCGTGGTGTGCGAGAAGTTGACCGGTCGTCAGAACATCCGAACCGGATGGCGCGTTACGGCGTCCAGTAGTTGTGGGTGACGACGAGCATCGATTGCAGCTGGACGCTCGTGGAGTAGTAGTCGGTGGGGCTGGGCGAGGTGGCGAGCATCTTCTGCCAGATCGAGTCCAGCCAGGCCTGGCTGCCGCCGTCCGTCATCGCGGACACGCCGAAGGGGGCGAAGAAGGCGGCCTCGTTGCTGTCCCCGTAGGCCGTGCCGTTCAGCTTGTAGCCCGAGGTGATTTTCGCGGGGTCGCCGCCGGCCTTGGACTTGGCCCAGGTGTTGAGCGCGCGGGCCGCCGTCCTGGACTTGGCGTCGCCGTTGATCACGGCGTCGGAGCCGAGCCGCCACGGGTCGCGACAGGCGTTCCAGTTGTAGTCGCCGTCGTGCGGGTCCTCCAGGACCTCGCCGGAGGCGGGCTTGGGGGTGGTCGTGGTGTTCACGACGAAGTCGGGGAGCAGCCCGGTGCCGGCGGCGTGCTTGGCCTGGAGGTCGGCTGTGACCTGCTGGGTCTTGCTGAGCACGGCGTCCCAGGTGGTGTCGCCGGTGGCCTTCTTGAACGCCTTGAAGTGGCCGGGCATCCAGTCGGAGGTGCGGGAGATCTTGTCGTAGTCGCCCGAGGACCAGTCGCCCAGCTTCATCAGCTTGCTGCCGCTGTGCAGCTCGCTCTTCTTGATGGCGTTGATCCGCTTCACGGCCAGCGCCTTGTAGTCGTGCGTGCCCGAACTGCCCCACTGCTTGTCCGCGAGCAGCAGGCCGTACGCGATGTCGAGGTCGCCGTCGGTCGCGGAGTCCGAGCCGTTGACGCTCTTGCAGCTGGTGTCCTGCTCGGCGGCGTGCAGGTCCTTGTTGTTGACCGAGGGGTGCGCGATGACGTACTTGAGCAGCCCGTCGAAGATCTTCTGCGCGTCGGCGTCCGCGCCCGCCAGGGTCGCGGTGATGACCATGCCGTAGCCCTGGGCCTCGGCGACGTAGGGGTGGTCGGCGTCGGCCGCGTAGACCTCGTACCAGCCGTTTCCGCAGTTCTGCTTGATGAAGTTCGACTTCCACTTCTTGTAGAAGCCGGTCACCTCGGCGTCGTTGGCCTTCTGGTCGCCGGAGGGCTTGAGGGTGCCGGGGGCGTACGAGAAGGAGTGGCTGCCGAACGGGACGGCAGGGGCCGCGGCCGCTCGCGCGGGGGCGGTACGGGCGGCGGGGGCGGCCTGGTCGGCGGGGGAGGCCTGGCCGGTGGCGGCGGTGGCGAACCAGAGTCCTCCTCCGGCGACGGCAGCGGCGGCGAGCACGGCGATGGGCTTACGTCTCATGTCGATCTCCATGCGTCCATACGTGAACGGCGGTTGAGTGCCTGAACGCTAGCGATGCGGCTTGCCCGCGACAAGACATCGGTTAGGAAACTTTACTAACGCTTCCCGAGCCACCGGTAGTACAGCTCGGGCCGGCCGATCTGCCCGTACTGCGGGCTGCGTTCGGCCCGGCCGGTATCGACCAGATGCTCCAGATAGCGGCGGGCGGTGATCCGCGAGATGCCGACCGTCGTTCCCACGGTGCTCGCCGTGACCCCCATGGAAGGCTCCCCTGCCGAGGATTCGCGCGCCGAGGACTCCCCTGCCGAGGACGCCCGCGCCGAGGACTCACGCAGCGCGCGGGTCACCGTCTCCAGGGTCGGCGTGCTCAGCCCCTTCGGCAGGGCGGCCGGCTGCGGCGAGCGGAGCGCCGCCAGCGCCCGGTCCACCTCGTCCTGGCCGCTGGCCTCGCCCACCGCCGCGCGGTACTCCGCGTACCGCACCAGCCGCTCGCGGAGCGTGGAGGACGCGAACGGCTTCAGTACGTACTGCACCACCCCCAGCGAGACGCCCTCGCGGACCACCGCCAGATCGCGCGCCGAGGTCACCGCGATCACGTCGATCGCCCGCCCGGAAGCCCGCAGCGACCGTACGAGTTGCAGGCCGTGGCCGTCCGGCAGGTAGAGGTCGAGCAGCAGCAGGTCTACGGGAAAGCGCTCCAGATGCCGCTGCGCCTGCGCGCCGGAGTGGGCCAGGCCGGAGACGGTGAAGCCGGGGACGCGCTCGACGTAGAGGGCGTGCGCGTCCGCCGCTACGGGGTCGTCTTCGACGATGAGGACCCGGATGGGGGAGGGCGCGGATCCGGTCGGCGCGGACCCGGTCGGCGGTGGGGTCGCGTGCGACGGGCTCATGGGGTGATCCCTTGCGGCGGTGCGGGTGCGGGTGCGGGTGCGGGTGCGCCGGGGGGCGTGAGGGGGGCGGCGTGCGCGGGGGCGGTACCCGCGTGCGCTTCCGGCGTGCGGTGGTGCAGGGGGAGTCGGACGGTGAACAGCGCGCCGCCCTCGGGGGCCCGTTCGAGTTCGACGCTGCCGCCGTGGCGGCGGGCCGTCTGGTGCACGAGCGCCAGGCCCAGGCCGCGGCCGTGCGTCCCCGAGGCCCCTGAGCCCCCTGAGGTCTTGGTGCTCCAGCCGCGCCGGAACACCTCGCCGGCCGTCGCCGGGTCCACCCCCGCGCCGGTGTCGGCGACCCGCAGCAGCAGTTCGCCGTCGTCGACGCGCGCGGTGACTATGACGCGGGGGCGGGAGCGGGGGAGGGAGACCGGCGGGGGGCGGGGGCTGTCGTCGTGGCCGGGATGGCCGGGATGGCCGGGCTGGTGGCCCGGGTCGGCTGTGTCGTCCGAGC
>NZ_JAYMZR010000050.1:0-52857 GCF_035828615.1 Streptomyces sp. H27-D2
CCCCCCCCCCCGCCCCCCACCACGGTTTTTATTTCTACGGCGACCACCGCGACCAACGCGATCAGCATGAACCAGAACACGACGCTCTCCCAGGGCTGTGCCACACCTGTCAGGGCACGATCGTGCCACGCCCCGCCGGCCGCCGGTCCCACGCTGCCCGGCGGCCGTCCGCCGCGCTCACCGCGATCGGCCGGGACCCGGTCCCTGTGCCGCCCCGCCGCCCCCGGCCGGGCGCGCTCCGTCCGCTCCGCGCGGAGCGGCTAGGGTCTCTGACGGGCCTGCCGCGGACGGTGCGGCGGGCCGCGTCGAGCGACCGCCGCGGGGGTGCGGGGCGGCAGCCCGGTCTCCCGGGCCGCCCGAAAACTTACGGAGGTACGTGGTGCTGCGGCTGGGGACGCGCGAGTTCGCCGAGGGCGAGCCGGTGATCATGGCGATCGTGAACCGGACTCCGGACTCCTTCTACGACCAGGGCGCCACCTTCCGCGACGAGCCCGCGCTCGCGCGCGTCGAGCAGTCGGTGTCGGAAGGCGCCGCGATCATCGACATCGGCGGTGTGAAGGCCGGCCCCGGCGAGGAGGTCTCGGCCGAAGAGGAGGCGCGCCGCACGGTCGGCTTCGTCGCCGAGGTGCGCAGGCGGCACCCGGACGTGGTGATCAGCGTCGACACCTGGCGGCACGACGTCGGCCGGGCGGTCTGCGAGGCGGGCGCGGACCTGCTGAACGACGCGTGGGGCGGGGTCGACCCCAAGCTGGCCGAGGTCGCGGCCGAGTACGACGTGGGTCTGGTGTGCACGCACGCGGGCGGCGCGGAGCCGCGCACCCGGCCGCACCGGACCGGCTACGAGGACGTGATGGCGGACATCCTGCGGGTGACGCTGGACCTCGCGGAGCGGGCCGCCGCGCTGGGCGTACGGCGCGACGCGATCATGATCGACCCGGGGCACGACTTCGGCAAGAACACCCGGCACTCGCTGGAGGCGACCCGGCGGCTCGGCGAGATGGCCGCGACCGGCTGGCCGGTGCTGGTCTCGCTCTCCAACAAGGACTTCGTCGGCGAGACGCTCGACAAGCCGGTCAAGGAGCGGGTGCTCGGCACCCTCGCGACGACGGCCGTGTCGGCCTGGCTGGGCGCGCGGGTCTACCGGGTGCACGAGGTGGCCGAGACCCGTCAGGTCCTCGACATGGTCGCCTCGATCGCCGGCCACCGGCCCCCGGCGGTCGCCCGCCGGGGGTTGGCCTAGGAGAACGCGCCCTTCGGCCGCGCTGTCCTCAGACGAATTCGGGGCGCTAAATCAAGCCCGTTGGGGGCACCTCCCGGACGAAGTCCGGGGGAGATTGAGGACACCTGTCCACCGGCGAACCGGTCAACCAATGCGGTCACCCCATCACCCATGCGCCGCCCGCAGGGCTAAGGCGCCGTCTCCTTCGTGACCAGCGCGATCGCCTCGTCGATGCTGTCCGTGAGGTGGAACAGCTCCAAGTCGTGCGCAGTGGCCTTGCCCTCCGCGACGAGCGTGTCCCGCAGCCAGTCGATCAGGCCCTGCCAGTAACTCGTGCCGAAGAGGACGATCGGGAAGCGCGTCACCTTCTTCGTCTGGACCAGAGTCAGCGCCTCGAACAGCTCATCGAGGGTGCCGAGGCCGCCGGGCAGTACGACGAAGCCGCTCGCGTACTTCACGAACATCGTCTTGCGGACGAAGAAGTAGCGGAAGTTCACGCCGATGTCGACGTACTTGTTGAGCCCCTGCTCGAACGGCAGCTCGATGCCGAGTCCGACGGACACCCCGCCCGCCTCGCCCGCGCCCTTGTTCGCCGCTTCCATCGCGCCGGGACCGCCGCCGGTGATCACCGCGAAGCCCGCCTCGACGAGCGCCCGCCCGATCTCCACCCCGGCCGCGTACTCCGGTGAGTCCTTGGGCGTACGGGCCGAGCCGAAGACGCTGACCGCCGGGCCGAGTTCGGCGAGCGCGCTGAAGCCGTCGACGAACTCCGACTGGATGCGCATGACCCGCCACGGGTCCTCGTGCACCCACTCCGTCGAGCCCTGCTGGGTGTCCAGCAACCGCTGGTCCGTGGTGCTGGGCTGTACCTGGTCCCGCCTGCGCAGGACAGGGCCGAGCCGCTGCTCCGCCCACCCGTCCGCCGTGTCTCCTGTGCGGTATCCCGCCGGATCCCCGGCCGTACCGCTCGCCGGTTCCGCGGGCGAGTCCCCCACCGCTTCCGCCAACGCGTCCACGCTCTGCTGTTGGGCCGTGCGGTCTCCCTCAGCGTTGTCCATGCCGTGCTCCCTCCGCGTGCCGCCTCCCCGCCATGGGCAGGGGAAGGATCGTGCAGCTCAGCGTACGCGCGCGCCCCTCCTCTATCGGATGAACGCGCATGAACGGGTACAGAACAGTCAGCTGATCACCTCGGCTGATCACCTGAGCTGATCGCCTCGGCCGCCGAGCGGCGGGGACGGCCGTCCGGCCGCCCCCGCCCCCGCGCCGGGCCTGATCAGTCCGTCAGCCAGCCGCGCAGCTTCCGCTCGGCCTCCAGCACGGCGGCGACCGCGACGTGCTCCTCACGGGTGTGCGCCAGCTTCGGGTCGCCGGGGCCGTAGTTGACCGCCGGGACGCCGAGGGCGGAGAAGCGGGCGACGTCCGTCCAGGCGTCCTTCGGGGCCGGCTCGGTGCCGATCGCCGCGACGAAGGCGGCAGCGGCCGGGTGCGCCAGACCGGGCAGCGCGCCGGGCGCGCTGTCCGTGACCACCACGTCGTAGCCCGCGAAGACCTCGCGGACATGCGCGAGCGCCTGCGCCTCGTCGCGGTCGGGCGAGAAGCGGAAGTTGACGATCACCGCGCACGCGTCGGGGATGACGTTGCCCGCGTGACCGCCCTCGATCATCACCGCGTTGAGGCCCTCGCGGTAGATCAGGCCGTCGATGTCGACGTGCCGCGGCTCGTACGTGGCGAGCCGGGCCAGGATCGGCGCGGCCTTGTGGATGGCGTTCTCGCCGAGCCAGCTGCGCGCCGAGTGCGCGCGCCGGCCTGTGGTCTCGACGCGCACCCGCAGGGTGCCCTGGCAGCCGCCCTCGACCTTGGCTCCGGTCGGCTCAAGGAGCACCGCGAAGTCCCCGGCCAGCCACTCCGGGTGCTTCTCGACCAGCCGCTTGAGCCCGTTGAACTCGGCGGCGATCTCCTCGGCGTCGTAGAAGACGAGGGTGAGGTCGCGGTTGGGCTCCGGCAGCGTGGCGGCGAGCCGCAGCTGCACGGCGACCCCGGCCTTCATGTCCGAGGTGCCGCAGCCCCACAGCACGCCGTCCGCGTCGAGCCGCGAGGGCAGGTTGTCGGCGATCGGGACCGTGTCCAGGTGGCCGGCGAGCACGACGCGCTCCGCCCGCCCCAGGTTCGTCCGGGCCACGACCGAGTCGCCGTCCCGGTCCACCGTCAGGTGCGGCAGCGCGCGCAGCGCGGCCTCCACGGCGTCGGCGAGGGACTTCTCATCGAGGCTGACGGACGGGATGTCGACGAGCTGCGCGGTGAGCTGCGCGGCGTCCAGCGAGAGATCGAGTGCGGGGGGTTCCATGCGGCGACTGTAGTGCGGTGGGCGCATGCCGTGCGGTGACCGCATTGGTTGACCGGGTCCGCCCGGTGGGCGGGTCTCCTCCAGCGCCGGACAGCTGAATTTTCAGCCGGTCCGGCGCTTGAGGACAAGCGCGGCCGAGGGCGCGTATCCAGGGAGTCGCCTCCCGGACCGAGGGGGGAGAACCCTGCCGGTCACGCCACAAACGCTCCGGCTGGGCCGCGGCAGCACTCCAGTACGGTGTGAACGTGCCCCTGTCCCCTTCCGCCCCACCCAGTCGCGGCCGCGTCCTTCGCATGCTGGCGGCCTTCGCCGTGCTGCTCGCGCTGGCCGGCTACCTGCTGGTGCACTACGAGACCGGCGGCGCCGGCGCACCGCGCTGCACCGTACGGGCCGAAGGCGACGGCACGGGGGACGGCACGACGTACGTACTCGACCCCGAACAGGCCGTCAACGCCGCGAGCATCGAAGCCGTGGCCTCTTCGCGCGGGCTGCCCGAACGGGCGGTGACCATAGCGCTGGCCACCGCGATGCAGGAGTCGGGGCTGCGCAACATCACCCACGGCGACCGGGACTCCGTCGGCCTCTTCCAGCAGCGCCCCTCGCAGGGCTGGGGCACCGGAAAGCAGATCCGCGACCCGGTCTACTCGGCGGGCCGGTTCTACGACCACCTGGTCAAGGTGCCCGGCTACTCCCGGCTGCCGCTGACGGTCGCCGCGCAGAAGGTCCAGCGCAGCGGTTTCCCGCAGGCCTACGCCAAACACGAGGTGGACGCGGCGCTGCTCACCTCCGCGCTGACCGGGCGTACGGCCGGCACCTTCAACTGCACGATGCCGGTGGACGACGGCACCCCGGGCGACCCTGCGCGGGTACGGGCCAAGCTGACCCGCGAGTTCGGCCCCGAGGTGCTGCCGGCAGCGGCGGCGCGCGAGGCCGGGCAGCCGCAGAAGGCGCGCCAGACGCCGGGTCCGCGGCAGACGCGGGGAGCGCGGGTGCCGCAGGAGACACAGCGCGCGACGGACGACGGCGGGCGCGAGGGCGAGCGGGCGGCCGACCGCGACCCGGTCGTGACCGTCCCGGTCCGGGCCTCCGCCGCCGCCCCCGGGGGCGACCCGGCCCGGCGCGGCTGGGAGCTCGCGCACTGGGCGGTGGCCCACGCGTCCGAGCTCCGCATCGACCGGATCTCGTACGGCCGCCAGGTGTGGACCGCGGCGGACTCCGAGGACGGCTGGCGCGAGCAGGGCGGCGGCTCGAAGAACGCGGGCGGCTCCGCGGACGCGAGCGATTCGCCGGACGCTGGCTCCGCCGCGGATTCCGGTGACGCGACGGGTACAGGTGACGCGGCGGGTACGGGTGACGCGGCCGATACCGGTGACGCGTCGGATACCGGCGGGAAGAATTCCGCCGGCGAGGTTCGCATCACCACCGCGCATTAGTGCGGCTGATCCCCCGGAAGAGGCACCCGGCCGGTCCTGGGCGACGCGTGCCGCGCACCTCCGTCAGGTGCCGCCAGGAAGACGTCAACTCCCATGCGCGCGATGGGCTGTGACGTTTCCCCAGCCGTTCGGCGATCTATGCGTTTGCCCGCTTTTAGCCGGAACAGATTATGCGACGCATTGCAGACTCTTTACCTGGGCGTCCCGCAACCATTCGGCCGCTCGCGCGGTAGTCAATGCGTCCGCTCGGCGGACATGTCAGCTCCGTCAGAAGCACGAAGTCCCTCCGTAGAAGGAGCACAATGTCTCTCCCCCTCACGCGTCGGATCGCCCGAGCCGCCCTGCTGGTCGCAGCGAGCGCGGCTCCCCTGGTCGGTGCGGTCGGCTCCGCGAGCGCCGCCACTGAGCTGCCGAGCGCCCCCGACCTGGGTGGACTGAGCGCCATGGACACCTCGAACGTCGGTGACACCGTGGACGGTGCCGCGCAGAACACCACCAACGTGGCGGGCAAGGCCGGCGGCAAGGCCGTCAAGACCGCGGTCCCCGCCGTGGGCAAGACCGGCGGCAAGACCGTCAAGACCGCCACCCCGGCCGCACAGAAGGTCGCGGGCGAGACCGCGGGCAACGCGGGCGGCCTCCTCGGCGAGACCACCAAGACCGCCACCAAGGACGGTCTGCCGACCAAGGGACTGGGCGCGGGTGCGCCGAGCACGGGCCAGCTCCCGGTCAAGGGCCTGCCGCTCGGCGGCTGATCCGACTCGCGGCTGCCGTGCCTCGCGTACGCGCCGACGGTGAAAGGGGCCCGGGGAGTTCGTTCTCCCCGGGCCCCCTTCGCGTACTCGTACTCGTGCGGCCTGCGGTGAAGCCGTCGGGCGGTCGGGGCCGTCGGGCGGCGCGGCGGCTTGCTGTGAACCCGCCAGTCCCGGCCGTACAGCCGTCAGGCCGTACAGCCGTCAGGCCGTCAGTCGCCGCACCGCCGCCTCGACGCGTTCGTCCGTCGCGGTGAGCGCGACCCGTACGAAGCGCTCGCCCGCCGGGCCGTAGAAGTCACCGGGCGCGACCAGGATGCCCCGCTTGGACAGGTCCCCCACCGTGTCCCAGCAGGGCTCGTCGCGCGTCGCCCACAGGTAGAGGCTCGCCTCGCTGTGCTCGATCCGGAAGCCGCTCGCCTCCAGCGCGGAGCGCAGCGCCGCGCGGCGGGCGGCGTAGCGGGCGCGCTGCTCGGCCACGTGCGTGTCGTCGCCGAGCGCCGCGATCGTGGCGGCCTGTACGGGGGCGGGGACCATCATTCCGCTGTGCTTGCGGATCTGCAGCAGCTCGCCGAGCACCGCCGCGTCACCGGCCAGGAACGCCGCGCGGTAGCCCGCCAGGTTGGAGCGCTTGGACAGCGAGTGCACCGCCACCAGGCCCTCGAAGCTGCCGCCGCAGACGTCCGGGTGCAGGACGGAGACCGGTTCGGCCTCCCAGCCCAGCTCCAGGTAGCACTCGTCGCTGAACACCAGCACGCCGTGCTCGCGCGCCCACTCGACGGCGGTGCGCAGCTCGTCCTTCGTCAGCACCCGGCCGGTCGGATTGGACGGCGAGTTCAGCCAGAGCAGCCGCACCCCGGCCGGGTCGAGGTCGCTCACCTCGTCGTAGGCGACCGGCTCCGCGCCGGCCAGCCGCGCGCCGACCTCGTACGTCGGGTAGGCGAGCCGCGGGTAGGCGACCTTGTCCCCCGGGCCGAGCCCGAGCTGGAACGGCAGCCAGGCCACCAGCTCCTTCGAGCCGACGACCGGCAGCACATTGGCGTGCCCGGCTCCGCTCGCGCCCAGCCGCCGGCCGACCCAGCCGGTGAGCGCGTCGCGCAGCGCGGCGGTGCCCCACACCGTCGGGTAGCCGGGGCTGTCGGCCGCCCCGGTCAGCGCCCGCTGGATCAGCTCGGGGACCGGGTCGACGGGCGTGCCCACCGAGAGGTCCACGATGCCGTCCGGGTGCGCGGCGGCGGCCGTCTTGTACGGCTCCAGGCGGTCCCAGGGGAACACCGGCAAGCGGGCGGAGACGGCGGAGCGGGCCGGCGGGGCCGGCGGGTCTGACAGGGCTGACACGGAGGAGTTCACTTTCGCTCGGACAGGGGCTCGGGCGCGGAGGCTCGGACAGGGGGCTCGGGCGCGGAGGCTCGGACAGGGGGCTCGGGCGCGGACGCGGACGCGAGCGCCGGCACGCGGGGCGTCGGGCGGGCACGGGCATCCGCACGGGCACCGGCACCGGCCATCATGGCCTCGGCACCCGGCGGACAGGGCGTCGGCACGCGCGTCGCCCGCAACCCGGGTCGCGCCCCGTATCGGGACAGCGGCGGGAAACGCCTCGGCCCCGTACAGCGGGCAGGCCGTACGGGACCGGGGCGGCGCGGGCCGTCGGCTCAGGCTTCCTGGGGCTGCGGTGGCAGCGCCGCGATGAAGGGGTGGTCCCGCTCGATCAGGCCGAGCTTGGAAGCGCCACCGGGCGAACCGAGCTCGTCGAAGAACTCGACGTTCGCCTTGTAGTAGTCCTTCCACTCCTCCGGGGTGTCGTCCTCGTAGAAGATCGCCTCGACCGGGCAGACCGGTTCGCATGCCCCGCAGTCGACGCATTCGTCCGGGTGGATGTACAAGGACCGGGAGCCCTCGTAGATGCAGTCGACCGGGCATTCCTCGATGCAGGCCTTGTCCTTCAGATCGACACAAGGCTGCGCGATGACGTAAGTCACGCTGTCGTTCCTCCTCGGTAGGGCTGGCGGACCGTCTCTCCGGCTCCGCCACGGGGCGCGCGGGAGCGCGGCGTCGTCGATGCCCGCATCTAGTATCTCCGTTCCCGGGCAGGAGACGAACAGGAGGGGCGGGTAGAGCTGTGGATTTCACTGCTGGCGCACAACTGGAGGTCCGCATCACCACTGCTGACGTGGGCAAAAGGGTATCCGTACGGCGGTTGACCGATGCTGGAGAAGCGGACGCGAAGTTCACCGACACGGTCGGCGTTCTCACATCGTGGGACGACGGCACGCTGTGCGTCACCCGTAAGACCGGCGAGATCGTCCGGATCGCGGAATCGACTCTTGTGGCGGGCAAAGTCGTGCCCGCCGCCCCGGCCCGCAGGCGCGGCCCCGCCGCGAGCGCCGCGGAGCTGGACCGGGTCGCGGCCCGCGGCTGGCCCCCCGTCGAGAGCGAACCGCTCGGCGACTGGACGCTGCGCGCCTCGGCCGGCTTCACCCGCAGGGCGAATTCCGTCCTGCCGACCGGCGGTCCCGGCCGGCCGCTCGATGACGCGCTGCGGTTCGTCACCGACTGGTACGCCGAGCGCGGGCTGCCCGCGTACATCCAGGTCAGCACGGGGGCCGAGGGCACCCAGGAGCTACTGGCCGCGGAGCTGGAGCGGCGCGGCTGGACGCTGGAGGTCTCGGCGCTGCTGCGGATCGCGGCGCTCGCGCCGATCGGTGACGCGGATGTGGGGTTCCGGGATGGGGTGGGGTCGGGTGCGGGCTCCGTTCCCGGGTCGGGTTCGGGTGCGGGTTCCGGGTCGGGTGCTGGTGCCGGTGCGGGTGCGGGTGCGGGTGCCGGTGCCGGTGCCGGTGCCGGTGCCGGTGCTGGTGCGGGTGCCGGTTTCGGGTCGGGTGCCGGTGCGGGTGCGGCCGGTGTCGTGGTGCTGTCCCGTGAGGTCGGCGACGCCTGGCTCTCGCGCTACCAGCGCTTCAGGTCGCCCGGACCCGAGGTGCTGAGCGTGCTCGGCGGCGGGCCGTCGGTCTGGTTCGCGACCGTAGCGGGTACGGACGAGGAGAGCCCGGCGGCGATCGGGCGTTGCGTGATCGACGGGCGGTGGGCGGGCTTCATGGCGATCGAGGTGGATCCGGCGTACCGGCGGCAGGGGCTCGCCTCCGCCGTGATGACCGTTCTCGCCCGCCGGGCCTTGGACGAGGGGGCCTCGGCGGCCTACCTCGCGGTGGAGGCCGACAACGCGCCCGCGCGCGCTCTCTACGACGCGATGGGTTTCACCACCCATCACTCCTACCACCACTGGCGCGCGCCGCAGAGCGACCCGCGCTGAACGGGTACGAACCAGATATGGACGAGACCGGCAGCCGACGACAGCGGTTCGCGGAGGCGGCGCGCGCCGAGCGCCCCGACCTCGCACTGCTGTGCCTCCTGGTGGCCGCGGAGGCCGATCCCGCGCTCACCGACGCCCGGATCGAACGGGCCCTGATCGAGATCGACGCGCTGGCCGCCCTGCTGCCGCGCTCCGCTTTCGACAACCCGAGCGACTGGGCGAACGCCGTCGGCGAGCTCCTCGGCGACCAGTGCGACTTCCGCGGCGCGTCATCCGACTACCAGCGGCTGGAGTCCTCGCTCCTGCACCACGTGCTGCGGCGGCGGCGCGGGCTGCCGATCCTGCTCTCCGTCGTCTGGATCGAGGTGGCCCGGCGAGCCGGCGCGCCGGTCTACGGGGTCGCGTTGCCGGGCCACTTCATCGTCGGCTTCGGCGATCCCGCGCGGCCCGGCGGGCATGTGCTCGCCGACCCCTTCAACGGCGGCCGGCGGCTCGCCAGCGACGACGCGGCGCTGCTGGTCGCGGGCGCGACCGGCGCGCCGATGTCCGCCGGGATTCTCACCCCCGCGCGGCCGTTGCAGATCATGCTGCGCATCCTCAACAACATCCGCGCCTGGGCCGCGGCCCGGCCCGAACGCACCGACGTCCAGCTCTGGGCCGTCGAACTGGCCCTGCTGCTGCCCAGCCACCCGGCCCGGCTGCGGTACGAGCGCGCCCAGCTGCTCGTGCAGCGCGGGGACTACGTGACCGGCGCGGCGGAGCTGGAGGCTTACGCGGAGGTGGCCGCGGTGATGGATCCGCGCGTGGGCGAGTCCATTCGGTATCAGGCTCGGGCCGCTCGGGCGATGCTGAATTGACGGGCCGGGGGCGGTCGGGGTGCGGGCCGGGGCGAGGGTGCGGTCAGAGCCAGCCCTTTTCGCGAGCTATCCGGGCCGCTTCCGCTCTGTTGCGTGCGCCCGTTTTCTGGATGGCCGTGGAGAGGTAGTTGCGGACCGTGCCCTGCGAGAGGTGCAGGGCACGCGCCACCTCGGCGTTCGTCGAGCCGTCCGCCGCTGTGCGCAGCACCTCGCGCTCCCGGTCGGTCAGCGGGCTCGCGCCGTCGGCCAGCGCCTCGTCGCCCCGGGCCACCTGCACCACGACCTCGATGTCGGCTTCCAGACCGAGCAGCGCGGCCAGCGCCTCGCGCACCATCGACTGGTCTTCGGCCAGTAGGACCCTGATCACGTTTGAAGGTTAACCGTTTGCCGTGGTCGGGGGCATCGGGTGGGAGTTCGGTGCCGGGGGCGGGACCTGCGGGGTGGTGGGTCCTGGACCGTATATTTACGGGCCTGGCGGCCCACAAATACACGACAGCGTCCAGGACCCACCACCCCTCCGGCCCCACCCCCTCCCGTCTCGTCGGCGGCTACCGGGACGGACCAGGGCGCGCGCCCGCATCACGCCTTCACCCGCGCCACTCGCGCCGGTTCGAGTTCGGAGGGGGCCATGATCGCGAAGTCCGTAAAGGTCCGGCGGTAGTTCTGGTGCCGGGTCTCTTGGGTATGGCGTCGCATCCATTCCTCGACATGCTCCGGGTGGGTGTGCTCGCCCGATTTCTCACCGCACGGCTTCTCGTCGCCCGACACGCATTCGGCCGCGTATTCCGGCACGGCTGCGAGATCTTGAATGGTGGTGAACGGTACGTAGCGCATGACAGCCCGCATCAGCGGCAACCCCCGTACCGGCTGCGGTCATTCGCGGCGCGCAGGCGCGCGCTCAGGATTTCGGCTTGGCTTATGGGGTGGACGTTCTCCGGCGGAGCGTCCCACTCCCTCCCACCACCGATCGGGCGGAGCTGGTAATACGGCCCCAGCTTGGCCATGACCGTGCCGACCCTGCCGGTACCCCTGTCGTCCCGGACCGTCTCGCCCGGCTCGGGGGCGTATGCGGGCTCTGAGGAGTGCTCATGAGTGCTGCTCATACGATCCACCGTCGTAGTCCTGCCTCGACGTCCCGCAGGAGGTCGGGGGTCGGCGTCGCGTAGCCCGCGCGCGGCACCCACTCCGGGGCGAGCCGCCAGAAGCCCCCGGCGTCTATCAGTGCGGCCAGCTCGCCGGCGTCGTCGGTCTGTCTTGTGGCTGCTGGTGCTGAGTGGTCCGCCATGGTCGCGCGCCCTTCGCATCGTCGTTTCCGATGGAGTCATTTCTAGTTCTAGGTTCGCCCCCCACGCACGCCGGAACCAGGCAAAATGGCGTGCCAACACCTTTGGCACATAACGGAGTTGGACACATGAGCGAATCGGTCACTCAATCGGAAGAGCCGGTCGAGGCGGAAGAGCCGGAAGACGGGCCGGAGTACCTCGGTAACGAGGTTATGCACGCGCGCGTACATAAGGGTTTGACCCAAGGGGAGCTAGCCAGCCAGACGGGATTTGAGCGCACCTACGTAACGCGTGTGGAAGGCGGCAAGCGCCTATCGTCCGAACGTTTCGCGGAAGCGTGCGACAGGGTTTTCAACACCCCCGGCAGCTTCGCTCGCCTCCGGCACAGGGTCAGCGAGCGCGGCCACCCAGGCTGGTTCGTTCCGTACCTCAAGTTGGAGCGCGAAGCATCCGGAATCAGCGACTATTCGAATGCTTTCGTAATGGGGATGCTCCAGACCTCGGAGTACGCCGAGGCCGCCTTTCGTTCCACTCACCCCCGCGAGGATGACGACCAGATCAAATCCCGCGTTGAAGCACGCCTTCGGCGTCACGATGTGATGGAGCGTGAAGCGCCCCCGCTCCTGTGGGTCATCCTTCACGAGTCGGTGCTACGTACCGTCGTCGGCAGTCGGGCCGTCATGGTCGGGCAACTTGAGCGCCTGGCCGCCGAGGCGGCAACACCTCACGTCACGGTTCAAGTTCTCCCGTTCAGCGCGGGTGCCCCTGCGTCGTCCTTGCCGTTTACGCTGATTACGCAAGACGACGAGGCACCTGTCCTGTACTCGGAGACCAGGGAGAAGGGTCACGTGAACGACTCGGCCGGGGCGGTGGCCAGCGCGACAGCCACGTATGAGCGGCTACGCGCTGCGGCACTCTCGGCGGAAGCCTCGCTGGACCTATTCCGCAAGATCACGACGGAGGATCACGCCAGATGAACAACACCACCGAACCCAGCACCATCAGCCCTTGGGTCAAGAGCACGTACAGCGGCGGCGAAGGCGGCCAGTGCATCGAGTGGTCACCCGCGGCAGCAGCCGCGACCGGCGTCGTCCCCGTCCGTGACAGCAAGAACCCGACCGGCCCCGTGCTCACGTTCACGCGCGAGGGTTGGGCGGGGCTGGTTGAGTTCGCCCGTAACGCTGACGTGTAGTCGTCGCAAACCCCAAGAGGACCCGCCGGTCCTCCGCTTCGGAGCGGCGGGGCTTTCGCACTGCTCAGGCGGCCCTGCGGGGGCCGCCATGCGAGGAGGGCGTGCCGGGCCTGCTGGATCGTGCTGGTCCGGGGCGCGCCAACTCGGATGTCCTCACGCCGACCCGGGTGTCCTCAATCGCTGGGGACTCCTCCCGGACGAAGTCCGGGGGAGATTGAGGGCACCCGTCCACCGGGCGGCCACCGCCTAGTTCGCGTTGGTCTCGATCACCCGCGTGCGCTCCGCCGGGGTCTTACCCCGCAGCGCCTGGCCCAGCGCCGCCGCGACGTCCGTCGGCTGGACCGGGGTCTTCGAGCCGTTGCCGCGCGTGATCAGCACACCGTCGAAGACGTTCCCGTACAGCTGCTTGAGCGCCGCGCGGTCGTAGTGCTCGACCAGCTTGCCGTCGACCTGCCGCATGGACAGGATCTTCGGCAGTGACCGGTCGGGGCCGAACGGGATCGACGCGTCGCCGGCCTTGATGGTGACCAGGCCGGACATCGCCGGGATGGCGAACTCCTTCATCTTGCGGTCGATCTCGGCCTGGCTGACCGCCGGCTTGCGCATGCTGACCGCGAGCTGGACGGCCGTGTTGCGGCCGGTCGCGGCGCGGTCGCGGTAGGCGGCGGCGACCTTGTCGACGGAGCTCTCCACATCGAGCGCCTCGTGTGTCTTGCCGGGCACCGCGACGGCCTTGCCGGGCGTGAACTCGATCGTGCCGTCCTGCGCGGCTCCGCTTGCGCCGGAGAGTCCCTGGAGCGCGACCGTCAGCTTCTCCTCGTCGATGGTCACCACGGGGTCGGCCGCGCGAGCGCCGCCGACCAGCGAGCCGATGACCGAGACCGGGTTGTAGTCGCGGCCGGCAGCGCCGCGGACGGTCGCCTGGGTGTCGATGGCCAGCCCCGCGACCCGCGGCGTCAGCTCGGCGGGGCGGTCGCCGACGGTGAGCTTGAGCGGGGCGGTGGGACGGTCGCCCAGCGCGGCGTCGAGCTTCTTGACGGCCTCTTCCTTCGAGGTGCCGCCGATCTCCGTGCCGAGGACGGTGGTGCCGTTCGGTACGTCCGCGTGGTCGAGCAGCAGGCCCGCGCCGTACGCGACGCCCGCCACGACGACGATCGCGACCGCGGCCAGCATCAGCTTGGAGCGGCCCTTCTTGGCCGCCCGTCCGGCCGCCGGAGCGCTCGCGGCGGGGGTGGCCGCCGCGCGGGGCGGCGCGGTGTCGCCGTCGTACGGCGGGGCCGGGACGGGGCCGCCGGGACCGCCCGGGGCGAACGGGGAGGGCGAGGCGGACGTCGGGCCGCCCGCCGACGGGACCTTCGGGATGCCGCTGACGAGGGTGTCGCCGGAGACGTGCTCGCCGGGACCGCCGGGGCCCGCCGGGCCGCCGGGCGGGTAGTCGCCCGCCGGGTTGTCCTGACCGGGGCCGTTCGGGGTGAAGGCGTTGAGCGGCCCGCCAGGGAAGCCGGGTCCGCCGCCGGCGGGGCCGGGGGGCTGCGGGGCCATGGGGGCGGTGTCGTCGCTCATGGGCGGGTTGGGGCCGACGCCCGGTGCGGAGCCGAGGCCCGAGCCGAAGGGCGCGCCCGTGCCGGGGCCGCCGGGAGCGCTGCCGGGGGGCGGGCCGGTGCCCGGTCCCGCGTTCTGCCGGAAGGCCGGCGGCAGCAGCGGGCTGTCGCCGCCCGCGGGGCCGCTCGTCGGTCCCGCGGGTCCGCCCGGCGGGCGTCCGCCGGCCGCCGCGCCGCCGCCGAAGCCGCCGGGCCCGGCGCCGCCGGGGGGCGCTGCGGGAGTGTCGGTGAAGTACGGGAGGTCGGGGCGCGGCGACGTCCCCGTGGTGTCCGAGGCGGGCGCGGGCGCGACCGGTCCAGGAGCGGCGCCGCCGCCCTGGGTGCCCCCCTTGCGCGGCGCGAACCAGTCGCTGGGCGCGGGCGCGGACGCGTTGCCGCCCGGAGCCTGGCCCGGGCCGGGAGCGCCGTCGGGCGCGGCCGGCGGACCGCTCTGCCCGACCGGTGCGGCGGGCGCGGCCGGAGCGGGCCGCGGCGTGTTGCCGGTGCGCTCCGCGTCCTTGCCGCGGTCGTTTCCGTCGGCGACGGGCGTGCGCACGACGAGCGGCGGTATGGGTCTGGAGCCCGGAATGTTGATCCGGATGCGCGTCGTCAGCGTGGTCTCGGTCTTCGGGCCCTCGTCCTTTGCGGGGGACTCGGGCCGCGGCGCGGCGTCGGAGCCCGCCGGAGCGGAGCTGTCGTATGCGTCGTCCTGCGTCGGATCCGCCGACGGATACTGGCGGGATCCGTACGACGGGGTACCCGACGGGTAGGCGGCAGCGCCGCGCCCGTGGGGCCCGGAGGACGAACTGTCAGATTCACGGCTCAAAGCAGGTTCTCCCGGTTGACTCCGCCGTCTGTCTGCTCCCGGCCGGCCGATCGGGCCGGGACAGCGGGCGGCGTCGCCCGTCGTGGTCTGCCGGCCAGGGCCTGGGACCTCGCACGGGCGGCTCGGCGGCGCGCACCACCATACTGGGCACCACCGATCTGTATCCGGCGACCGTCCGATCGGCTGCCCGAACGGGCCTTCTGAACGATCGTATGACAGGGCCGAGTCGGCCCTTCCTCCGCCAAGTCGGGCACGTTATGGGCCTGGTGGCGACAATGTGGGCACCGTGGCGGAGATCACACCGACCAGCATCCCTCCGAACAGGAAGACGTACGTACCCAAACCCACCCCGAAGAGGAAGTCTCCTTCGGGCCGGGTGGTCATCAGCAGCATCACGGCGACCAGCCAGCCGGCGGCCGGCGCGAGCGCCCCGCCCCTGGTCTCGGTGGCCTTGCCGCCGCCGATGAACAGCGCTCCGGCGCCGACCAGCGCGAGCAGCAACCCGCCGGGGAACCAGCCGCCTTGTACCAGAGTGCCCGCGAATCCTGCCAGCAGTCCGAGAACAAAGAGTCCCGAATAGGTGAATACGCGTCGAGCGTTGACGGTAGGGACCGGTAGCGCCATCGCGTTGACGGCGCCGCCGCCGGGCTTCGTACCGCCCTGCCGGGGCTCGCCGCCCGTGCCCGCGCTCACAGCGCCACCCCGGCGAACAGGTCGTCCTCGCGCGCCGGAGCGGGCGCGTCGGCTGCCGGCTCGCCCGGTTCGCCGCGTACGAGGCGGTAGTACTCGGTCCCGAACAGCGGCTGGCCGAGTTCGTTGGACAGCGCGAAGAACGGGCCGTCGACGGCGATCTGGGTGGCGTGCGCCCGCATCGCGGCCGTCTTGGCCTTCGCGTACTCGACGCCGGCGATCCCGGCGGTCGCCACGCTGTCGTCCACCACACCGGGGACGTCGTCGACCGTGGCGATGCCGGGGAAGGGGATCTCCTTGCCCGCCGCCCTGAGCCGCTCGAAGGCCAGCTCGACCACCGAGCGGGGCGTGCAGTTCCAGTAGACCTTGGCGATCGTGTGCGGATCGCCGAGGTCGCGGCGGTACGCCGGTTCGGCGGCCAGGTCGGCGGCGCGCATCGCCACCCGGTGCGCCTGGATGTGGTCGGGGTGGCCGTAGCCGCCGTCCGGGTCGTAGGTGACCAGCACCTGCGGGCGGACCTCGCGGATCACCTCGACGAGGTACGGGGCCGCGTCGTCGACGTCCGTGTGCCAGAAGGCGTTGGCCCGCTCGTTCTGTTCGAGGCCCATCATTCCGGAGTCGCGGTAGCGGCCGGGCCCGCCGAGGAAGCGGTGGTCCTCGACGCCCAGCTCGGCCATCGCGGCGGCGAGTTCGCCGATCCGGTGCGCGCCGAGGCTGTCCTCCCGGTCGGCGGCGAGGTGGGCGAGGCCGGGCGGGATGACCTCGCCCTCTTCGCCGAGGGTGCAGGTCACCAGGGTGACCCGGGCCCCCTCGGCCGCGTATTTCGCCATGGTTGCGCCGTTGTTGATCGACTCGTCGTCGGGGTGCGCGTGCACCAGCAGCAGACGACGGGCGGGAAGGTCCGTCATGCCTACAGCCTACGAGCAGCGGCAGCCCGGACCGAGCGGAACCGCGTCAGAACTTGATGTCGCCGATCATTCCGGCGATGTTGCTGGTCAGGTCGCTGATCGTAGGAGCGATGGACGAACTGGCCAGATAGAAGCCCAGCAGCACGCAGACCACGGCGTGCCCTCCCTTGAGTCCGGATTTACGGACCAGCAGGAAGACGACGATCGCCAGCAGCACCACAGCCGAAATCGAGAGCGCCACGGCGGCTCACCTCCAGGTACGCGTGGTCGGAACAACGGATGGCACGGGGATGCCAGAAGCTTCATACCCACGATGCGCAATGGATCATAACTTTACGTGCGCGCGCATAACTCGGTGCACGGGAGCAGGGGAGGCGCACGCGCTCTCGTCGGCCCCCTGCGCGCACGCCGCGCGCCGTAGGCTCGGCCGCATGACAGGACAGCTCTCGTTCCCGCGCCAGCACGCCACGACGCAGCGCTTCTCGCTCGGCGCGCCCCGTTCCTTCACCGTCTCCCCCGACGGCTCGCGGCTCGTCTTCCTGCGCTCGCGCACGGGCACCGATCGAGCGAATGTGCTCTGGGTACTCGATCTTGACGCGGGCAGCGCGAACGGCGCGGGCAAAGCCAAGGGCGGCGTCCGCGAATACCCCGCGGCCGATCCCCAAGTGCTGCTGGGCGGCGCGACGGAGGAGCTGTCCGCCGAGGAGCGGGCGCGCCGCGAGCGCAGCCGCGAGGGCTCGGCGGGGGTGGTCGGCTACGCGGTCGACGACGCGGTCGAGCTGGCGGCCTTCGCGCTGTCCGGCCGGCTCTTCACGGCCGAGCTGCGGGCCGGTACGTCCCGCGAGCTGCCGGTCCCCGGCCCGGTCGCGGACCCGCGCCCGTCGCCGGACGGGCGGCACGTCGCCTACGTGGCGCGGGGCGCGCTGCGGGTGATCGCGGCGGACGGCGGCGGCGACCGCGCGCTGGCCGAACCGGAGAACGACACCAGCGGCTGGGGCCTGGCCGAATTCATCGCGGCCGAGGAGATGCACCGCACCCGCGGCTTCTGGTGGTCGCCGGACGGCGAACAGCTGCTCGCCGCCCACGTGGACGACGCGCCCGTGCGGCGCTGGTGGATCGCCGACCCCGCCAACCCGGACCGGCGGCCCGCCGAGGTCGCCTACCCGGCCGCGGGCACCCCCAACGCCCGGGTGACGCTGGCCCTGCTGGGCCTCGACGGCTCGCGCACCGAGGTGACGTGGGACCGCGAGGGCTACCCGTACCTGGCCCGCGTGCACTGGTCCGCGGCCGGTCCGCCGCTGCTGCTCGTACAGGCCCGCGACCAGCGCAGCCAGCTCTATCTGATGGTGGACACGCACACCGGGGCGACCAGGACGCTGCACGTCGACGAGGACCCGGTGTGGCTGGAACTGTTCCACGGCGTCCCGGCCTGGACCTCCGAGGGGCAGCTGGTCCGGATCGCCGACGAGGGCGGCGCACGGGTGCTGATGGTCGGCGACCGCCCGCTGACCGGCCCGCAGGCGCACGTCCGCGCGGTGCTGCACATCGGCGAGGACGACATCCTGGTCTCGGCCTCCACCGGCCCCGAGGCCAAGGAGCCCGAGCTCGGCCAGGTCCATGTGCTGCGCGTCAACGAGCTGGGCACCGAGCGGGTTTCGGAGGGCGTCGGCCTGCACTCGGCGGTCCGCTCCGGGCGCGTCACCGTGCTCTCGTCGACCTCGATGGAGCGCAGCGGGGCCGAGGTCCGGGTGCTGCGCGAGGGCAGGCCGGCGGTCACGGTCGCCTCGTACGCCGAGACCCCGGTGCTCACTGCCCGCGCGCAGTTCACTGAGGGGGGCGCACGCCGCATCCCGTGCGCCGTCGTGCTCCCCACCGGTCACCGCGCGGGC
This sequence comes from Streptomyces sp. H27-D2, assembly GCF_035828615.1. Lineage (NCBI taxonomy): Bacteria > Bacillati > Actinomycetota > Actinomycetes > Kitasatosporales > Streptomycetaceae > Streptomyces > Streptomyces sp. H27-D2. The sequence goes on from NZ_JAYMZR010000050.1 coordinate 18,281, forward strand.
GACGGACCGCTGCCGGTCCTGATGGACCCGTACGGCGGACCGCACGGCCAGCGCGTCGTCGCCGCCCACAACGCTCATCTGACGTCCCAGTGGTTCGCCGACCAGGGCTTCGCGGTGGTCGTCGCGGACGGCCGGGGCACTCCGGGCCGCTCCCCCGCGTGGGAGAAGGCGGTGGCGGGCGATCTCGCGTTCGCCACCGTCGAGGACCAGGTCGACGCGCTCCAGGGCCTCGCCGGCCGCTTTCCGCTCGACCTCACGCGGGTCGGCATCCGCGGCTGGTCGTTCGGCGGTTACCTCGCGGCCCTCGCGGTGCTGCGCCGCCCCGACGTCTTCCACGCCGGCATCGTGGGCGCCCCGGTCACCGACCAGCGGCTGTACGACACGCACTACACCGAGCGCTACCTCGGCGACCCGCAGAAGCAGCCCGGCGTCTACGCCGCCAACTCCGTGGTGACGGACGAGGGGCTCTCCCAAGCCGCCGACCAGCACCGGCCGTTGATGATCGTGCACGGACTCGCGGACGACAACGTGGTCGTGGCCCACTCCCTGCGGCTCTCCTCGGCCCTGCTCGCCGCCGGCCGTCCGCACGAGGTGCTGCCGCTGTCCGGGGTGACCCACATGACGCCGCAGGCGCAGGTCGCCGAGAATCTGCTGCTGCTCCAAGTGGACTTTCTGAAGCGGTCATTGGGCATGGCCTGAGGCGATCCGAGACGGACAGGGCTGCGGGAGCAGGGGGCATGTTGGCCTGAGGGGTCCGGACGGGGGCGGGGTGGGGCGGCAACCGCCCTCCCGCCTCCGCTCAACAGCCGTCCGTCACCAGCCGGGTGGCGGCGAGGACGGCGGCGGGCCGAAGCTCCCGCCCCCGTACGGACCGCCGCTGTACGGCCCGCTGCCGTACGAGGGGGCCGTCGGCCACTGCCTGCCCCCCAGCGGGCCGCCCGCACCCGCCGGTCGGCCGCGCTGGGCCAGCACGAGCAGCACCAGCGCCCCCGCCGGCACCTGGAACACCGCGGTGGCCAGCAGCAGTTGCTCGCGGAGATGCAGTTCGCCGAAGTGGGCGAACAGCTCGACCCGCTGGTAGAGCGAGACGGCCGCGGCTCCCCAGCCGAGCAGCAGGACGGCCGCCGTCATGCCCAGCGGGCGGGCGAACGGGGCCCGGCGGAGCGCGCCGAGCGCCGCGGTCAGGCTCAGTACGGCGATCGTCCAGCCCACCCAGGAGGCGGGCGCGGCGCTCAGCGAGTAGAAGTACTCGGGGCCGCCGGTGAGCAGCCGCCGGTAGCGGCCCCAGCCGAGGTCCAGGGCCCGGTGGATCTCCCAGGCGGCGGCGATGCCCGCGCTCGCGCCGAGCACCAGGAAGGCCGTGACGCAGACGCCGCGGCCGGGCCTGACGGGCGGCTCGTCGGCGGCCGAGGAGAGCCGGCCGTACCCGCGCGCGCCGGACGCCCCCGCCCCGTACGCCCCCGCGGGACGCCGCCCCGCCGCCGCGAGGACCAGCAGCCCGAAGCCCAGCACGGCGCCCGAGACGGCGCTGATCCGGGCGAGCGCCGAGAGACCGTCGTCGGAGTGCGGCATCCAGTCGGCGTCCACCAGCCACAGGGTGGGCAGCCGCAGCAGCACGGCGGCGGCGCCGGCCGCCGCGAGCGCTCCGGCCGCGACCGGCGAACGCAGCGCGGCTATCGCGGCCGTGGAGCAGACGGCGAGCAGGATGAGGTCCTGGAGCGATGATCCCCAGACCGCTCCGTCCGCCGCGGCGGCGCGCGAGCCGGCCCACATCCACCACAGCTCGCCGGGCTCGTGGACCACGGTGAGGTCCCGGACGATCCACGCGAGAGCGGTCAGGGCCAGCAGGGCGCAGCCGAGCGCGCCGAGGACGCGCGTGCCGCGCGCGAGTATCCGTGGCTGCCCCATGAGTGTCGGTTTCTCCCCCGGTGGACCGTGTGTGCGGTGAGCATCCGGTCAACAGACCAGGTGTACTCCTGGTCCACACGTTCGAACAACAGCAACGGCCGCTTCGATGCCGGGGTGTGACCGGCCGGGACCACATCGTCGTCCCGGCCGGCCTTACGGCACCCGCACGGCCGTACGGTGTTCAGGATGGCTCGTTCGTATATCGGAGTGGCGACAGTCAAGTTGCCTGCTTGTTAACGAGTTTGATGGGCATTTATCCCCCATGTCGCCTACAGCAGATCCGTGTCAAGCACGTGTTCACCTCAATCTGCGCAATCTTCGCTCAAGAAGCGCGAGCGCCACACATCTTCCAGCCGTAACCCTTGACTGCGCGATAAATCAGTTGCGAAAGTCCAGCTCAACTGCGGCGTGTGTAGCGCTGCTTCATGTTCCAAGAGAACTCGGCGCGGGGGCACTTCGCGATGACTAGTCCATCCCAGACCGCGGCATCAGGGACCGACACCCCAGGTCTCGATCCCGGCGGTCTGATCACGGTGAAGGACGGCAAGGGCGGCGAGCTCGTCGGCCGGTCGCCCGGACAGCTGATGTGGGCCCGCTTCAAGCGGGACCGGGCCGGTGTGATCTCGGCGTGGATCGTGATCGGGTTCTTCGCCGTCGGTCTGCTCGCGCCGGTGATCTCCTGGCTGTACGGCAAGGACCCGTACACCCGGTACGGCCAGACGACTCCGGGTCTGCTCAATGAGTTCGAGTATCCGGTCAAGCCCAACGGCGGGATGTCCGGCGACTTCTGGTTCGGCATCGAGCCGGTGCTGGGCCGCGATGTGTTCATGCAGCTGATCTACGGCATCCGGACCTCGCTGATGCTCTCGCTGGTGGTGACCGTCATCTCGGTCCTCACCGGCGTCATCCTGGGCGTCGCGGCGGGCTACGTGGGCGGCAAGGTCGACTTCTTCGTCGGCCGGGTCATCGACCTGCTGATGGCCTTCCCCAACCAGCTCTTCTTCGTCGCCTTCATGCCGATCGTGGTCGCGCTGTTCGTCGACCCGGCGGACGAGACGCCCACCTACATCCGGATGACCGCGATCACGCTGGTGCTCTGGTTCCTGGGCTGGATGTCGCTGGCGAGAATCCTGCGCGGCGCGGTGCTGTCGCTCCGGGAACGCGAGTACATCGAGGCGGCCAAGATCAGCGGCGCATCGCCCTGGCGGATCATCCGCAAGGAGCTGCTGCCCAATGTGGTCACCCCGATCCTGGTGCAGGGCACGTACATGCTTCCGAACACGGTGACCTCCATCGCGGGGCTGTCCTTCCTCGGCGTCGGCCTGGTCGAACCCACCCCCGACTGGGGGCGGATGTTCGCCATCGGAGCCGACGTATACGAGAACGACTTCACCTACATGTTCTTCCCGGGGATCGCGATGGTGATCTTCATCGTCGCGTTCAACCTCCTCGGGGACTCGGTCCGGGACGCTTTCGACCCCAAGACCAACCGCTGACGTACGACCCACCCGGCTCCACCGGACTCAATCAACAGGCAGGTGCAGAAGTAGCCATGACACCAAACCAGGTACGCAGAGGGCGCGCCGCAGTAGTGGCGCTGACCGCGGGGGCGCTCGTCCTCAGCGCCTGCAGCAGCGGGAGCGGCGACAGCGACTCGAAGGACAAGGGTCCGCAGGCCAAGGAACAGGGCCTGATCGAGTTCGCGAACGCCAAGGACTCCACCGGACCGGCCCAGGACATCAAGGGCGCCGCCCCCGGCGGCACGGTCCGCATACTGCAGCGCGACAGCTTCTCCCACTTGGACCCGGCGCAGATCTACGTGTCCGACGAGGGCATGCTGTCGACCCTGCTGCACCGCCGGCTGACCACCGTCAAGTTGGACAACAAAGGCAAGTACACGGTCGTCGGCGACCTCGCGACCGACAGCGGTCAGGTCTCGGACGGCGGCAAGACCTGGAAGTTCACGCTGAAGGACGGCATCAAGCTCGAGGACGGCTCGGCCATCACCTCGAAGGACATCCGGCACACCTTCGAGCGGCAGTTCGCCGAGTTCATCACCGAGGGCCCGACCTTCGTCCAGGGCTGGCTCGCGAACGAGGCCGGCGCCAAGTACCGCAAGCTGCTCCCCAAGGGCGGCTTCGACGGCAAGCACCTGCCGGACTCGGTCCTGGAGACCCCGGACTCGAAGACGGTCGTCTTCCACTTCAAGCAGGCCCACAACGACCTGCCGTACGCGGTGGGCATGGCCGGCTACGGGGTCGTTCCGGACGGCGCCAAGGACACCAAGGAGAAGTACGACAAGAAGCCGCTGAGCAGCGGCCCCTACAAGGTCCAGTCGTTCAAGTCCGGCAAGTCGGCGACGCTGGTCAAGAACACCGCCTGGGACCCGAAGACCGACTCGTCCCGGCACCAGTACCCGAACAAGTTCGAGATCACGTTCAACCACCAGTTCGAGGACTCCAGCAAGCGGATCATGTCCGACACCGGTGACAACAAGTACGCCACCACCTTCACCAACCAGGTGGACGCGGGCTCGGTGCAGAAGGTGCTGAGCGACCCGTCCATCAAGAGCCGTTCGGTCTCCGGCTACCAGAGCTACATCGCGCAGTACGCGATGAACATGAAGACCCTCAAGGACAAGAGGATCCGCGAGGCCATCACCTACGCGCTGCCGATCAAGTCGGTGCTGGCGCCGTACGGCGGCACCGCGGGCGGCGAGCTGGCCGGCGGTCTGATCAGCCCGCTGCTCCCCGGCTACCAGAAGGGCTACGACCCGTACGGGAAGCTCAAGAACCCGAACGGCGACCCCGCCAAGGCGAAGAAGCTGCTCAAGGAGGCGGGGAAGCTCAACATGAAGCTGACCTACGCCTACGCGAACAGCAAGGAGGACCAGCAGGTCTCGGTCGCCGTCGCGGACGCCCTCAAGAAGGCGGGCTTCAACGTACAGCGCAAGGAGCTGCCCGCCGACACGTACTACGACCTGGTCGGCAAGGTCGACACCGGCTACGACCTGTACCGCAACAACTGGGGCCACGACTGGCCGAGCAGCGGCACGGTCATCCCGCCGCTGTTCGACGGCCGGAAGATCGCCGACGGCGCGAACAACTACTCGCACGTCGACAACGCGAAGATCAACTCTGAGATCGACCGGATCAACAAGATCTCGGACCCGGCCAAGGCCGCGACCGAGTGGTTCGACCTCAGCAAGTACATCCTGGAGGACGTCCTGCCGGTCGTCCCCGCGTACTACTACAAGCAGATGCAGATCAGCGGGTCCAAGATCGGTGGCACCGTCTACAACGACGACCTCAGCGGCATCGACCCGACGAAGCTCTACGTGAAGAAGTAGCAGCCTCCTCGGGTGCCGGGCGCCCGTCCGCCGACCCGGCGGGCGGGCCCCCATCCGGCACCACCCCAGCCTCCGCCGTTCCTGGCCGTTTCTGAAAGCACCCACCGACATGCTGCGATTCCTGGCTCGCCGGGCGCTCGGCGCCGTGGTCATCCTGCTGATCATCAGCGCCTTGACCTTCTTCCTCTTCTACAGCATCCCGCGCGACCCGGCCCTGCTGGCCTGCGGCAAGAACTGCACCCCGGACGCGCTGGCGATCATCCGCAAGAACATGGGCATCAACGAGCCCGTGCCGGTCCAGTACTGGCACTACATGGTCGGCATCTTCGCCGGCCGCGACTTCGCCGTAGGCCCGTGTCCCGCGCCCTGCCTGGGCTACTCGTTCGTCGACAACTCGCCTGTCTGGGACACCATCCTGGACCGCTTCCCGACCACCATCTCGCTGGCCGCCGGCGGCGCCGTGGTGTTCCTGACCGTCGGCCTCGGCGCCGGCATGATCGCCGCCTGGAAGCGCGGCACCCTCATCGACAAGACCTTCAGCTCCGCCTCGCTGGTGCTCAGCTCGATGCAGATCTACTTCCTGGGCCCGCTGGTGCTCGCGCTGTTCGTCTACCAACTCCAGTGGTTCTCGCAACCCAAGTACGTGGACATCACCTCCGATCCGGTCGGCTGGCTCGCCGGGCTGATCATTCCGTGGTGCGTGATGTCCGTCATCTTCACCGCCAACTACACCCGTATGGCGCGCTCTTCGATGATCGAACAGTTGCAGGAAGAGCATGTACGGGCCGCGAAGGCCAAGGGCATGTCGCGGCGGACCGTCTTCTTCCGCTACGCCTGGCGCGGCTCGCTGATCCCGATCGTCACCATCTTCGGCATCGACATGGGCTCGCTCTTCGGCGGCGCGATGATCACCGAGTGGACCTTCACGCTGCCCGGCCTCGGCCGGCTCGCCGTCCAGTCGGTGACCAACACCGATCTGCCCATGCTCATGGGCGTGATGCTCTTCGCAGCCACCGCGATCATCCTGTTCAACATCCTCGTGGACGCCACCTACGCGTTCATCGACCCGCGCGTGCGGCTGGCCTAGGAGCTCCTGCAGTGACCACCTTGACCAAGGAAGCGGCCAGCCCCGCACCCGCCGACTCCGGCACGTTCCTCTCGGTGCGCGACCTCTTCGTGCACTTCAGGACCGAGGACGGGATCGTCAAGGCCGTGGACGGCCTCTCCTTCGACCTGAAGCGCGGCCAGACCCTCGGCATCGTCGGCGAGTCCGGCTCCGGCAAGTCCGTCACCAACCTCGCCGTGCTGGGTCTGCACGACCCGCGCAACACCGAGGTCTCCGGCGAGATCATCCTGGACGGCCAGGAGTTGACCGGCGCCACCGAGCGGACCATGGAGAAGCTCCGCGGCAACAAAGTCGCGATGATCTTCCAGGACGCGCTCACCGCCCTGTCTCCGTACTACACCGTGGGCCGGCAGATCGCCGAGCCGTACCGCAAGCACATGGGCGTCTCCAAGCGCGAGGCGCGGCAGCGCGCCATCGAGATGCTGGAGAAGGTCGGCATCCCCAACCCGACGCTGCGGGTCGACGACTACCCGCACCAGTTCTCCGGCGGCATGCGGCAGCGCGCGATGATCGCCATGTCGCTGATCTGCAACCCCGATCTGCTGATCGCGGACGAGCCGACGACCGCCCTCGACGTGACCGTGCAGGCGCAGATCCTGGACCTGCTCAAGGATCTCCAGCAGGAGTTCGGCTCCGCGATCATCCTGATCACCCACGACCTGGGCGTCGTCGCCAACACCGCCGACGACCTGCTGGTGATGTACGCGGGCCGGGCCGTCGAGCGCGGCACCGTCCGCGAGGTGCTCCAGGCGCCGCAGCACCCGTACACCTGGGGCCTGCTCGGCGCCATGCCGCGGCTGGCCTCGGACGTCACCGAGCCGCTCATCCCCATCCCCGGCGCCCCGCCGAGCCTGCTCTCACCGCCCCCCGGCTGCCCCTTCAACCCCCGCTGCGCCTTCGTGCACGAGGTCGGCGGCACCCGGTGCACCGACACGCGCCCCGAGCTGCCCGCCGGCCGCGGCGCCGCCTGCCACCTGAGCGCAGACCAGAAGCTGACCTTCTTCACCGAGCAGATCAAGCCCCGGCTGGGCTAGGGAGCACCCACGATGAAAGACAACATCACTCTCCCCGCGCCCCGGGACGCCGCCCCCGCGCAGGGCGAACCGCTCCTCACCACCGAGGGGTTGACCAAGCACTTCCCGATCTACGGCGGCTTTCCGTTCAAGCGGAAGGTCGGCGCGGTGCAGGCGGTCGACGGCATCGACCTGACCGTGCACGCGGGCGAGAGCTTCGGCCTGGTCGGCGAGTCCGGCTGCGGCAAGTCCACCACCGGACGGCTGCTGACCCGGCTGCTGGAGCCGACCGCCGGCACCATCACCTACGCCGGCCAGGACATCAGCCACGCGGGCCGCAAGCAGCTCGCGCCCATCAGGTCCGAGATCCAGATGATCTTCCAGGACCCGTACTCCTCGCTGAACCCGCGGCAGACCGTCGGCACCATCATCGGCGGCCCGATGGAGATCAACGGGATCATGCCGACCGGAGGCCGCGAGAAGCGGGTCCGGGAGCTGCTGGAGATCGTCGGCCTCAACCCCGAGCACTACAACCGCTTCCCGCACGAGTTCTCCGGCGGCCAGCGGCAGCGCATCGGGGTGGCCCGCGCGCTCGCCCTCGACCCCAAGCTGATCATCGCGGACGAGCCGGTCTCCGCGCTCGACGTCTCCATCCAGGCGCAGGTCGTCAACCTGCTCCAGGAACTCCAGCGCGAGATGGGCATCGCGTTCCTCTTCATCGCCCACGACCTGGCGATCGTGCGGCACTTCTCGCAGCGCCTCGCCGTGATGTACCTCGGCAAGGTGGTGGAGGTCGGCGACCGCGACTCGATCTACAACCGCCCCCGCCACCCGTACACCCACGCGCTGCTCTCGGCCGTCCCCGAGGCGAAGCTGACGGACGCCGACGCGGGCGGGGACGAGGGCCGCGAGCGCATCCGCCTCGCCGGCGACGTCCCCTCCCCCATCAACCCGCCCTCCGGCTGCCGCTTCCGCACCCGCTGCTGGAAGGCGCAGGACAAGTGCGCGATGGAGGAGCCGCCGCTGCTCCAGATCGCCGGCAACAAGGCCGGCCACCTCACGGCCTGCCACTTCCCCGAAGAGCCGACGACCGCGGCGCGGGACGAGGACGTCGTCCTCGACCCGGCGCTCGCCGCGATCGAGGAGGCGAACGACACCCATTGACCCGAGTTCGTTGACCTCCGCTCGGAACGGAGCCCGCGTCCGGACACCCCAGCACCTCCCGGACGCGGGCTTCGGCATTCCATGACGCGGGGTTCGGCGTTCCCTGGCGCGGGCCTTGTCGTGCCCGAACGCCGACGTTCCCGAACGCCGACGTTCCCAAACGCCGGCGCCGCACCGTCGCTAGTCCGTCGGCACGACCCGCCGCTCCTCCGCGAAGTGGCACGCCGAGTCGTGCGCGGCCGGGGTGTCCGTGTCGCGGAAGACCGCCGGCACCGCCAGCAGCGGCACCTCGTCGGCGCACCGCTGCTGCGCCTTCCAGCAGCGGGTGCGGAAGCGGCAGCCGGACGGCGGGTTGGCCGGCGAGGGCACGTCGCCGACCAGGATGATCCGCTCCCGGCCCACCTGCGCGGCCGGGTCGGGCACCGGGACGGCCGACAGCAGCGCCTGGGTGTACGGGTGCGTGGGGTGGTCGTAGATCTCGGTGTCGGTGCCGATCTCGGCGAGCCGGCCCAGGTACATCACCGCGATCCGGTCGGAGATGTGCCGGACCACCGACAGGTCGTGCGCGATGAAGAGGTAGCTCAGGTCGAACTCGTCCTGGAGCCGCTCCAGCAGGTTCACCACCTGCGCCTGCACCGACACGTCCAGCGCCGAGACAGGCTCGTCGGCCACGATGATCTCCGGCTGGAGCGCGAGGCCGCGCGCGATGCCGATGCGCTGGCGCTGGCCGCCGGAGAACTGGTGCGGATACCGGTTGATGTACTCCGGGTTGAGCCCGACCACGTCCAGCAGGTCCTGCACCTTGCGCCGCCGGTCGCCCTTCGGCGCGACCTCGGGGTGGATCTGGTACGGCTCGCCGATGATGTCGCCGACGGTCATCCGGGGGTTGAGCGAGGTGTACGGGTCCTGGAAGACCATCTGGATGTTGCGCCGCACGGCTTTGAGCGCGCGCGGCGAGAGCTTGCTGATGTCCTCGCCCTTGTAGCGGATGGTGCCCGAGGTCGGCCGCTCCAGGTTGACCAGCAGTTTGGCGACCGTGGACTTGCCGCAGCCGGACTCGCCGACGATGCCCAGGGTCTCGCCGCGCAGCAGGTCGAAGGAGACCGTGTCGACCGCCCTGACCGCGCCGACGTGTTTCTTGATCACGATGCCGCGGGTCAGCGGGTAGAGCTTCGCCAGGTCCCGGACCTCCAGGATCGGTTCGCGTTGGCGGGGCGGCCGGTCCACCGCCGGCTCCGGTGTGTGCGGCGGCTGGGCCTGCGGGGGCTGCTTGCTGAGCTCAGCCATTCAGCTCGTCCTTCCAGAAGTGGCAGGCGCTGGCCCGCCCCGGCAGCGGCGTGCCGTCCGGCTCGGCGACCGGCAGCAGCGGCGGCCGGTCCGTACGGCAGACGTCCTGGACGCGGGGACAGCGCGGGTTGAAGGGGCAGCCCGGCGGGATGTTCGTCAGATTCGGCGGCAGGCCCTTGATCGCGTACAGCTCCCGGCCCTTGTGGTCGAGCCGCGGGATCGAGTCCAGCAGGCCGCGCGTGTACGGGTGCGCGGGCCGCTTGTACAGCTCGCCCACCGGGGCGGTCTCGATGATCCGGCCCGCGTACATCACCGCGATCTTGTCCGCGACGTCGGCGACCACACCCAGGTCATGGGTGATCAGGATCAGACCCATGGTGAACTCACGCTGCAACTCCGCCAGCAGCTCCATCACCTGGGCCTGGACGGTGACGTCCAGCGCCGTCGTCGGCTCGTCCGCGATGATCAGGTCCGGCTCCAGGGCCAGCGCCATCGCGATCATGATGCGCTGGCGCATGCCGCCGGAGAACTGGTGCGGATAGTCCCCCACCCGCTCCTTCGCGGCCGGGATGCGCACCCGCTCCATCAGCTCGACGGCCCTCACCCGCGCCGCCTTGCGGCTCATCCCCTGGTGGACCTCGTACATCTCGCCGAGCTGCGCGCCCACCGAGACCACCGGGTTGAGCGAGGACAGCGCGTCCTGGAAGATCATCGCCATCTTCGCGCCGCGCACCTTGCGCCGGTCCTCCCTGCCCATCGTCAGCAGGTCCTCGCCCCGGAAAAGGATCTGCCCGCCGGTCACAAAGCCCGGCGGGGTGTCGAGGATGCCCATCACGGCCTGCGCGGTCACCGACTTGCCGGACCCGGACTCGCCGAGCACCGCGAGCGTCTCGCCCGCGTCGACGCTGTACGTCACGCCGTTGACGGCCTTGGCGACGCCGTCCCTGGTACGGAATTCCACGTGCAGGTCACGCACGTCCAGCAAGGCGGTCATCGGGGACGGGCTCACCGGGGACGGGCTCATCGGCGGCGTGGTCATCGGCGGGCTCCTCAGCGCAGCTTGGGGTCGAGGGCGTCGCGCACCGCGTCGCCGAGCATGATGAACGCGAGCACCGTGACCGCCAGCGCCCCGGCCGGCCACAGCAGCATGTGCGGCGCGTTGCGGATGAACGGGGACGCGGCGGAGATGTCGATGCCCCACGAGACGGTCGGCGGGCGCAGCCCCACGCCGAGGTACGAGAGCGTCGCCTCCAGCGAGATGTAGGTGCCCAGCGCGATGGTGGCGACGACGATGACCGGCGCGATGGCGTTCGGCGCGATGTGCCGCAGCAGCATCCGGGTGTTGCTCGCGCCGAGCGCCCGCGCGGCCTGGACGTAGTCGTGCTGTTTGGCGGTGATGACCGAGCCGCGCGCGATGCGGGAGATCTGCGGCCAGCCCAGCAGCACGATGAAGCCGACCACCGGCCAGACGGTCTCGCTGGTGACGACGGACAGGAACACCAGACCGCCGAGGACGACCGGGATGCCGAAGAACACGTCGGCGACCCGCGAGAGCACCGCGTCCGACCAGCCGCCGAAGAACCCGGCGAGCCCGCCGACCAGGCTGCCGATGATCGAGGCCCCGGCCGTCGCGCAGACCCCGACCGTCACCGAGGCGCGGGCGCCGTAGACCGTACGGGTGTAGACGTCGCAGCCCTGGTTGTTGTAGCCGAAGGGGTGGCCGGGCTGCGAGCCCTGCTGCGCCTTGCCCAGCTCGCACGTGAGCGGGTTGCCGCTCGCGATCAGCGACGGCCACAGCGAGATGACGATCAGGAAGAGGATCACCAGCGCGGAGATCAGGAAGACCGGGTTGCGCCGCAGGTCGTGCCAGGCGTCCGACCACAGGCTGCGCGGCTTGCCGGTCGGGCCGCCGCCGGGCTGCTGCTCGCCGGGCGCGCCCCGCGCGTCCCGCGCGTCCCGTTCAAGGGTCTCGGCCTCACTCATCGCGAGGTCCATCGCGCCGCCGACACCGGTCGGCGCGATGACTCCGTCGGAATTATGGGGCTCAGGCATACCAGATCCTCGGGTCGAGCACGGCGTACAAGAGGTCGACGATCAGGTTCGCCAGCAGGAAGACGATGACCAGCACGGTCACGAACCCGACCACCGTGGGCGAGCTCTGCCGGAGCACCCCCTGGTACAGCTGGTATCCGACGCCGTGGATGTTGAAGATCCGCTCGGTGACGATCGCCCCGCCCATCAGCGAGCCGATGTCGGTGCCGATGAAGGTGACGACGGGGATCAGCGAGTTCCGCAGCAGGTGCCGCATGATCACCCGGCGGCGCGGCAGGCCCTTGGCCGTCGCCGTGCGCACATAGTCCGCGCGCGCGTTCTCCGCGATGGAGGTACGGGTCAGCCGGGTCACGTAGGCCAGCGAGACCGAGGCGAGGACGAGTCCGGGCACGATCAGCTCGCTGAAGTCGGCGGCGGCGGACACCGAGGGCTCGATGACGTTCCACTTGATGCCGAGCAGCAGTTGCAGCAGCAGGCCCGTCACGAAGGTGGGCACGGAGATCACCACGAGCGTCAGCAGCAGCACCGTGGTGTCGATCGGCCGGCCCCGGCGCAGTCCGGTGACGACGCCCAGGCTGATGCCGATGACGATCTCGAAGATGATCGCCACGACGGTCAGCCGGATGGTGACCGGGAACGCGGTGCCCATCAGCTCGGTGACCCGCTGGCCGTTGAAGGCGGTGCCGAAGTCGCCGGTGAAGATATTGCCCATGTAGGTCAAGTACTGCTGCCACAAAGGCGCGTTGAGGTTGAACTGCTCCCGCAGCCGGGCGGCGGTGGCGGGGTCGCACTTCCGGTCGCCGCAGAGCGCGGAGATGGGGTCGCCCATCACGTTGACCATCAAGAAGATCAGCAGCGTGGTGCCGATGAACACCGGGATCATCTGCAACAGGCGCCGGATCACATAGTGCCCCATGGGACCTCCGTGGATCGGCGACGGCCCGGCGCGGGCCCCTGCTGGGTCCGCGCGCCGGGCCGTCGCGGCGATCTAGTTGACCGTGATCTCGTTGTAGACCGGGACGCTGAACTGGTTCAGCGCGACGTCGGAGATCTTGTCGGAGTAGCCGGCGCTGCCGTTCTGGTACCAGAGCGGGATGGCGGGCATCTGCTTGGCGAGGATCTTCTGCGCGTCCTGGAAGATGACGACCGCCTTCGCGGTGTCGGTCTCCGCGTTGGCCTTGTCCACGAGCTTGTCGAAGGCGTCGTCGCTGAACTTGCCGTCGTTGGAGGAGGCGTTGGTGTAGTACAGCGGTTGCAGGAAGTTCTGGATCAGCGGGTAGTCCATCTGCCAGCCGGCCCGGAATGGACCGGGCATCTTGTGCTCGCCGATCTGGTTGCGGAAGTCCGCGAAGGTGCCGACCGGGTTGGCCACGCACGCCTTGTCGTTGTCCAGAACGTTGTTGACGCTGTTGCAGAGCGCGTCGACCCAGTCCTTGTGCGAGCCCGTGTCGGAGTTGTAGGTGACGGTGAGCTTGCCGCCGGGCAGCCCGCCGCCCTCCTTGATGAGCTTCTTGGCCTGGGCCGGGTCGTAGTCGCACGCGTCGCCGCACAGCCCGGCCTTGTAGCCGCCCTCGGCGCGGAGCACCGGCGAGGTCCAGTCGGTGGCGGGGGTGCGGGTCTTCTGGAAGACCTGCTGGGTGATCTGCTTGCGGTTGATCGCCATGGAGATGCCGCGCCGGACCTTCTCCTTGCCCGCCGCCGACCAGTCCTTGTCGTACATCGGGAAGGCCAGCGTCTGGATGATGCCCGCCGGCTGGTTGATGTAGCGGTCGCCGAGGTCGGCCTTGGCGTTCTTGAGCTGGGACGCGGGGATGTCGTCGGCCAGGTCGAGGTTGCCGGCCTGGAGGTCGGTGTACGCGGTGTTGTTGTCGGTGTAGACCTTGAGCTCGACGCCGCCGTTCTTCGCCTTGTCGTCCCCCGGGTACTTGTCCCACTTCTTGAGCTTCATCGACGAGCCCTTGGTGTACGAGTCCACCGTGTACGGGCCGTTGCCGACGGGCTTGCTCACCCAGGCCGCGTGGTCGTCGTAGAACGCCTTGGGCAGCGGCGCGAAGGCCGCGTAGCCGAGGGTGTCCGGCCAGGTCGAGAACTTCTGGCTGAGCTTGACGGTAAAGGTCTTGGCGTCCTTGACCTTCAGGCCCGAGAGCTTGGTCGCGGAGGGCTTGCCGGACTCCGGGTGCAGCTTGTCGTAGCCGTCGATGTACTGGAAGAAGTACGCGTTCTTCTGCGCGTTCCTGACGTCGGCCCCGTAATTCCAGGCGTCCACGAACGACTTCGCGGTGATCTTCTCGCCGTTGCTGAAGGTCCAGCCGCCCTTGATCTTGACGGTGAAGTTAGTCGAGTCCGAGGTCTCGATGGAGTCGGCCAGCATGTCCTTGGCCTCGCCGGTCTTCGGGTCGTACCGCTTGAGACCCCGGAAGAGCATGTCGAGGACCTTGCCGCCCTGCACCTCGTTGGTGTTCGAGGGCTCCAACGGGTTCTGCGGATCACCCCACGAGGACGACACGGTGCCACCGCCGCCGCCACCGCCGCCGCCACCCCCGTCGCCGCCTCCACAGGCCGTCGCCGCGAGGGCGACGGCGACCGCGCATGCGGCCCACTTGACGTGTGTGGCTCCGCGCATGGGGGTGCCTCCTCAGATTCCAAGCGTCGCTTTGTAGCAAATAGCACCCCAATATGCGACAGCTTGTACTTTCAGTACGGCCGCACGCGCGGGCGGGCACGCAGAAACCCCCGTATGCGCGAGTGGCGATACGGGCTGCGTGGAGCGGGTGTGTGGACCAGCTGATGCGGGCTGCTCAGCGCAGGCTGCCGAGGTGGATCACGCTGACCCGGACCTGCCGGTCGCCGATCTCGTACAGGACGCGGTATATCCCGATGTGGATGCGCAGCACATCGGCGCTGCCGAACGCGCCCTCGGGCCGGGGGTCGTCGGCGAGGTGGTCGACCGCGGCGAAGACCTGCCGGACCCCCTTGGGGTCGTCCTGGGCGAAACGCTCCGCCTGGGCGAGGGCCTCGGACCCCCAGATGACGTCATACGTCACGCCGCGCCACCGCCGAAGACGCGGCGGAACGCTTCGTCGTGCGGGACGCCGGCCCGCTCCCCGCGGGCTTGCCGCTCACGGTAGGCGGCCAGCGCCCGCATCTCCTGGAGCTCCAGGGCATCGGCCGGGCTGACCAGTATCGCGATGGTGTGACCGTGATCGGTGATGGCGACCGGCTCGCGGGTGGCGCTGACCTCGCGGGCGATGGCGCCGAGCCGGGCGCGGGCTTCCACGATCGAATAGGTGATCTCCGTCATGCACACTAGTTTACAGAAGTGCGCGCATTTGGGGTCCGGGTCGCGCATCCGACTGCGGATGCCGGATCCTGCTGCGATCAGCTTGTTCACGGGTACTGAGACAGGTGCGCCTTCCTCATCCATGCAGGGGCTACGGGATATACGCGGCTACGGAACGAGGTGGTCGTACGTCCCCCGCCTCAGCAGCCCGCAGGAACGCTCAAGCGCGGAGCGGGTCGTGGTGTCGACCCGCGCGGGGTCGTCACTCTCGCGGAGGTGGGTGCCGCCGGCCGCGTTGGCAGCCACCTCAACGCCCCAAGCGGCTGTTGCCGACCGCGGGTACGAGTTCGATGAGTACCGACGTCTCCTACGCAAACGATCATCTGCCGCCGCCGACTCCGAGCTTCATTCCGAATCGATCAGTCAGCCCAAACGGCCGAGGAACCGCTCGACAGCCGCGGCGAGGGCCTTGGGGGTCTCCTCCGGCGCGAAGTGGCCCGCGTCCTGGAGCACCTCAAGCTCGGCATTCGGATACCACTGCAGCCAGGTGGCCTGCATGGCCTCGGGTCCCAGCGCCGGGTCGTTCGCGCCGGCGACGAGGAGCACCGGGGTCGGGTTGTCCTTCACACGCTCGTGGAAGTCGGTGCGCGACCAGGAGTCCAGATACGCGCGGAAGGCCGTCGCCGAGGAACGCTCCACCGAGCGGCTCACCATGGCGTCCAGCCAGGCGTCGTTGTGCCGCCCGCCGGTGGTGTTGTCGATGATCGCTCTGCGGTTGCCGGGATTCTTCGCGGCCCCGGCGAACAGCTCCCAGCTCTCCCCTTCGAGCGGGAAGCCGGATGCGGCCACCGGCGAGATGCCGATGATCGAGCGGACGCGCGACGGGGCGTCGAGCAGCATCAGCTGGGCCGCCACACCGTTCATGGAGTGACCGATGACCGAGAAGGTCTCCCAGCCCAGATGGTCGGCCACGGCAAGGGCGTCCTCGGCGACCTCCTCCATCGTGAAAGCGCCGTCGGCGTCCATCGCCTCGCCGTACCCACGGCAATCCAGGAACGCGGAGCTGAACGTGTCCCCGTTCAGGTGCTCACGCATCTGGTCGAAGCTCGACCGGTCGCCGAACCAGCTGTGGAGCAGCAGGGCTCGTTCCGGGCCGCTGCCCTGCACCTCGTGCGGAATAACCTGTCCTGTCACGATGGGCCTCTGATCATAAGGTGGTTTCCCAGTGCGGATGCCGGAGATCACCGACGACCAACTCTCGCGGTCTGCGACAGGACAGGTCAACGCAACACGCAGGCCACATAGCCGCCCTCGCTGAAGCTGGGCTTCTGCCAGTGGAGCTGGGTCGTGTGCGTCTCCCCTAGAGCCAGGGCTACAGGATGTACGCCGCTACGGAACGAGGTGGTCGAACTCCCCCGCCTTCGCGGCGCGGAGGAGCGCGCGGAGCGCGGCGCGGGTCGTGGTGACGACCCGCGACGGGTCGTCGCTCTCGCGGAGGTGGGTGACGCCGGTGCCGGCTGCGAGTTCGACGCAGTTGGATGCACCGGCTTCGCTGAAGCTGGACTTCTGCCAGTGAAGCGGGGGCATGTGCGTCTCCCCTAGAGCCAGGGCTACCGGATCTACGCCGCTACGGAACGAGGTGGTCGAACTCCCCCGCCTTCGCAGCCCGCAGGAACGCGCGGAGCGCGGCGGGGGTGGTCGTGACGACCCGCGAAGGGTCGTCGCTCTCGCGGAGGTGGGTGATGCCGGTGCCGACGGCGAGTTCGAGGCAGTTCGCGGCATCACCCGAGCTGAAGCTGGATTTCTGCCACCGCAGCGAGGCCATGCGCGTCTCTCCTAGAGCAAGGGGTACAGGATGTGCTGGATGAGCCCCAGCGAGTCTTTTACCGTGCGCGTCTCCGGCTCGGACCGGGCGTCGACCGCAGGAAGGGCCAGCTCGCTCAACCTGGTGTGATTAGCACTGTAGTCAGTGATCGACTGCGGGTCGCCCCGAAGCTGGGACTTGCCCAGTTGATCGACGAGGATCGTGCCCAGTTCCCGCACGGCGGGCTCGATCACCATGAAGGAGTGGCTGAACGCCGCCCGCGCATCCGCCTCCAACGGGACGATCTGGATGGTTACGTTAGGGAGCCGGGACACCTCGATGAGCCGGAGTAATTGGTCCCGCATCACCTCGTGCCCTCCGTACTGAACCCGCAAAGCCGTCTCGTGGATGATCGCGTGCAGGCGAGGCGGATTCTCACCGGTGAGGATCTTCTGGCGTTCCATCCTGAACTCGACGGCCGCATCCTGCACTTCGGGTCGAGAGCTGCCGGAGCCCCCGCTGTGCAGAGCCGTCATGTACGACAGAGTCTGGAGCAAGCCCGGAATGAACAGCAGCTCGTAGCTGGCGAGGCCGACAGCTGCCGATTCCAGCTCGGCCAGGTCCAGATGGGATGCACCGAGCATCTTGCGGTAGGCACTCCACCAGCCCTTGCCCGAATCCTTCCCCATCTCGGTCAAGCTTTCGAGAAACGGGGTAGAACTCAAACCATAGATCCCGGCGAGACGCTGTACGCGCTCCAGCGCAAGGCTGGTCTTGCCCGCCTCAATGGCGCTCATGTGCGGCTGCTTCATACCGAGAAGGGCGGCAGCATCGGTCGACGAAAGGTCGGCCCGCTCCCGCAGTTGGCGGAGCTCCGCCCCGAACCGGCGCTGACGGTAAGTGGGATTGCCCCTCAGACCCATACATCCTCCCAATCAGACCCACACAGTCTCACTCAGGGCCACCAAGTCCGTCCAGTTCGTAACTGCCTCTTTTGCCAATGAGGTTGTATATAGAAGCCCGCTGGTCTTACCGTGAGTGTGGCATCAGTCACAGAACCCACACCTGGAGGCTGCCACATGTGCATGCCCGAAGAACCCTGGACCTACGGTCTCTACATCCCCCGCGACCCCCGCGCCGTCGGCGTCGTCCGAGCCACCCTGCGCAGCATCCTCGCGGCGGCGCGGCTGGACTGTCTCATCGATACCACCGAACTGCTCGTCTCGGAGCTGGTCACCAACGCCTACCGGCACAGCGGCTGCGAGGACGCGTTCGTCAGCGTGGACTGGGTTCCGGACGATCTGCGGGTGGCCATCTGGGACACCGGGCCGGCGTTGCCGCGCAAGCTGGACCCCGGTCCTGAGGACGAGAACGGGCGCGGGCTGGGGCTCGTCGAGGCGCTCGCGGAGACTTGGGGGGTCGAGGAGTTCACCGACAAGGCGGGCGAGGTCACGGGCAAGTCGGTGTGGTTCAGCATGGCACCGAAGCCGGCGTGACGTCGGCCTGACGTCGGCCTGACGCAGGAGCCTGACGCCGGCCTGACGTCGGCGGGAGGAACGCCGAAGGGGTGCACTCGGTCCGTACGGACCGAGCGCACCCCCCAAAGCGAGCCGCAGGCTACACCGCGCCGACGACGTCCTTGACTTCGGCGAAGTGGCAGGCCGAGTCGTGCGCGGCGGGTGAGTCCGCGCCCCGGAAGCGCTCCGGGATCGCCAGCAGCGGGACGTCCGTGGCGCACTTGTCCTGCGCCTTCCAGCAGCGCGTACGGAAGCGGCAGCCGGAGGGCGGGTTGGCCGGGGACGGGACGTCTCCCGACAGGATGATGCGCTCGCGGTGGTCGCGCAGCTCGGGGTCCGGGACGGGGACGGCCGAGAGCAGCGCCTGGGTGTACGGGTGGGTCGGGTGCTCGTAGATCTGCTCTTCGGTGCCGATCTCGGCCATCTTGCCGAGATACATCACGCCGACCCGGTCGGAGATATGCCGGACGATCGACAGGTCGTGCGCGATGAAGAGGTAGGACAGATCGAACTCGTCCTGGAGCTTCTCCATCAGGTTGATGACCTGCGCCTGCACCGACACGTCGAGCGCGGAGACCGGCTCGTCGCAGATGATGATCTCCGGGTTCAGCGCGAGGCCGCGGGCGATGCCGATGCGCTGGCGCTGGCCGCCGGAGAACTGGTGCGGATACCGGTTGATGTACTCCGGGTTGAGCCCGACCACGTCCAGCAGGTCCTGGACCTTCTGCCGGCGTTCGCCCTTGGGGGCCACCTCGGGGTGGATGTCGTACGGCTCGCCGATGATGTCGCCGACGGTCATCCGGGGGTTGAGCGAGGTGTACGGGTCCTGGAAGACCATCTGGATGTTGCGGCGCACGGTCTTCAGCGCGCGGCCGGACAGCTTGGTGATGTCCTGGCCCTTGTAGAAGACCTCGCCCGCGGTGGCCTTCTCCAGGGTCATCAGCAGCTTGGCGACGGTGGACTTGCCGCAGCCGGACTCGCCGACGATGCCCAGGGTCTCGCCCCGGTAGAGATCGAAGGAGATGCCGTCGACGGCCTTGACCGCGCCGATCTGCTTCTTGATCAGAATCCCCTGGGTCAGCGGGAAGTGCTTGACCAGGTTGCGGACCTGGAGGATCGGCTCACGCTGCTCAGCCATCGATCGTCTCCTTCCAGAAGTGGCACGCGCTCGCGCGCTCGTCGCTGACCTGTTCCAGCGCCGGCACGTCGGTGCGGCAGATGTCCTGCGCCTTGGGGCAGCGCGGGCTGAAGGCGCAACCGGCCGGGATGTTGAGCAGGTTGGGCGGCAGGCCCTTGATCGCGTAGAGCTCGTGGCCCTTCTGGTCCAGGCGCGGGATCGAGTCCAGCAGGCCGCGGGTGTACGGGTGCGCGGGGCGCTTGTACAGCTCGCGCACCGGGGCGGTCTCCACGATCCGGCCCGCGTACATCACCGCGATCTTGTCCGCGACGTCGGCGACGACGCCGAGGTCGTGGGTGATCAGGATCAGGCCCATGTTGAACTCGCGCTGGAGCTCCGCGAGCAGGTCCATCACCTGGGCCTGGACAGTGACGTCCAGCGCGGTGGTGGGCTCGTCCGCGATGATCAGGTCGGGCTCCAGGGCCAGCGCCATCGCGATCATGATGCGCTGGCGCATGCCGCCGGAGAACTGGTGCGGGTAGTCGCCGATCCGCTCCTTGGCGGCGGGGATGCCCACCCGGTCCATCAGCCCAATGGCTTTCACCTTGGCCGCTTTCTTAGACATTCCCTGGTGGACTCGGAACATCTCGCCTAGCTGGTAGCCGACGGAGAGCACGGGGTTGAGGGAGGACAACGCGTCTTGGAAGATCATCGCAATCTTGGCACCGCGGATCTTCCGGCGCTGCTCGCCCGACATCTCCAGCATGTTCCGGCCGCGGTAGAGGATTTCTCCCCGCGGAATCCGGCCCGGCGGCATGTCGAGGATGCCCATCACGGCTTGCGCCGTCACGGACTTGCCGGAGCCTGACTCGCCCAGCACAGCAAGCGTCTCGCCTGCGCCGACGCTGTAGTTCACACCGTTGACGGCCTTGACGATGCCGTCCCGAGTGTGGAACTCCACGTGCAGGTCGCGGACTTCGAGCAGCGGGCCGCTGCTCTCATCCTCGGTTCGGGGCACGGGGACGCCCGCGGTCTTCTCGATGGTGGTCACGTACGGCCTCCTCAGCGCAGCTTGGGGTCGAGGGCGTCGCGCACCGCGTCGCCGAGCATGATGAACGCGAGCACCGTGATACTCAGTGCGCCTGCCGGGTAGAGCAGCGTGTGCGGAGCGTTGCGGATCTGGGTGGCGGCCTGAGAGATGTCGATACCCCAGGAAACCGTCGGGGGCTTGAGGCCCACGCCCAGGAAGGACAGCGTCGCTTCCAGGGAGATGTACGTGCCGAGCGCGATCGTGGCCACCACGATGACCGGGGCCAGCGCGTTGGGCGTGATGTGGCGCAGCAGGATCCGGGGCGTACTCGCACCGAGGGCTCGTGCCGCCTGGACATAGTCCTGTTGCTTGGCAGTGATTACCGCTCCGCGTGCGATGCGTGCGATCTGCGGCCAGCCGAGGAGTGCCATCAGCACCACGACGGTGAAGATCGAGCCGCCCTTGACGACGGACAGGAAAACGATGCCGCCAAGCAGGATCGGGATCCCGAAGAAGATGTCGCCGATACGGGAGAGCACCCCGTCACGCCAGCCGCCGAAGAACCCGGCGAGGCCACCCATCACACAGCCGATGGCGGCGGCGAGGAGAGTGGTGCAGATGCCGACGGTGACGGAGGCGCGGGCACCGTGGACCGTACGGGCATAGACATCGCAGCCCTGCTTGTCGAACCCGAAGGGGTGGCCGCTCGCGGAACCCTGACCGGACTTGGAGACATCGCACGCGTACGGGCTGGTGCTGGTCATCAGGGTCGGCCAGATGGAGATGACGACCAGGAAGAGGATCAGCACCGCGGATATGTAGAAGACCGGGTTACGCCGCAGGTCGTGCCAGGCGTCGCCCCACAGGCTGCGCGCCTTCTCTTCCCGCGCCTTGGCGGTCGGGCCGGGCCCGTCCTGGTTCTGACTGTTGTGGTTCTGCTGTTCCAGGGCGGGCAAGGCCGTTGCCGGCGCTGCCTGGGCGGGGGAAACGTCAGGCTGTATCTCAGGCATACCGGATCCTCGGGTCCAGGACCGCGTAGAGCAGGTCGACGAGCAGGTTGGCAGCGAGGAAGACAACCACCAGGACGGTGACGAAGCCGACCACGGTGGGCGCGTTCTGCCGCAGGATGCCCTGGTAGAGCTGGTAGCCGACGCCCTGGAGGTTGAAGATCCGCTCGGTGACGATGGCGCCGGCCATCAGGCCGCCGATGTCGGTGCCGAGGAAGGTGATGACGGGTATCAGCGAGTTGCGCAGCAGGTGCACCGTGACGACCCGGCGACGCGGCAGGCCCTTGGCAGTGGCCGTGCGGAGGTAGTCGGAGCGGATGTTCTCGACGATGGACGTGCGGGTCAGTCGGGCCACGTACGCCAGGGAGACACCCGCCAGCACGATACCGGGGAGAATGAGGTCGCCGAAGGGGACCTCGGCCGAGACGGATGGTGACGCCAGGCCCCACTTCACGCCGACGAAGTACTGCAAGAGGTAACCAGTGACGAAGGTCGGGACCGAAATCACGAGCAGCGTGAAGACCAGCACGCCGGTGTCGATCAGCCGGCCCCGGCGCATGCCCGCGATCAGGCCGAGCAGCACACCGACGACGACTTCGATGGCGAAGGCGACCAGCGTCAGCTTGATGGTGTTCGGGAAGGCGTCGGCCATCAGATCGACAACGGGCCGGCCGTTGAAGGCCGTACCGAAGTCACCCTGGAAGATGCCGCCCATGTACTGCAGATACTGACTCCACAGCGGGTCGTTCAGGTGCAGGGACTCCCGGATCTGCGCGGCCGTTGCCGGGTCCGGTGTCCGGTCTCCGAACATGGCCGCGACGGGGTCACCGAGCGCGTAGACCATGACGAAGATCAAGAATGTGGTGCCGATGAAGACCGGAACCATCTGGAGCAGTCGTCGCAAGACGTAGCGCCCCATGTGTCCTCCAGAAAAGCGCCGACGCGGGGGCAGCCGGAACCTGTTGACCAGGTCCCGGCCGCTCCCTGCCGCCGTGAGCGGTTGATTCGATGTGCCCCGCTCAGGGGCTCATGTGTCGGTCGGGATCAGCCCTTGACCTTGACGTCCGTGAAGACCGGGACGCTGAAGGGGTCGAGCGTGACGTCGGAGACGTTCTGCGACCATCCGGCGATGCCGTTCTGATACCAGAGCGGGATGGCCACCATGTCGTCGAGGACGAGCTTCTCGGCGTCCTTATACAGGTCGACCGCCTTCTTGGTGTCCGGCTCGGCCGCGGCCTGCTTCAGCAGACCGTCGAACTTCTTGTCGCTCCACTTCGAGTCGTTGGAGCTACCCCCTGTGGCGAACAGCGGAGTCAGGAAGTTCTCGATCTGCGGGTAGTCCATCTGCCAGCCGGCGCGGAACGGGCTGGTCATCTCACCCTTGGTGATCTGGTTGCGGAAGTCCGCGAAGGTGCCGACCGGGTTGCCGACGCACGCGGTGTCCTTGCCCAGCACGTTATTGATGCTGTTGCAGACCGCGTCGACCCAATCCTTGTGGGAGTCCTTGTCAGCGTTGTAGCTGATGGTCATCTTCCCGCCGGGGATGCCGCCGCCTGCTTTGATGAGCTTCTTGGCCTCGGCCGGGTTGTACGTGCAGGAGTCGCCGCAGACGTCCTTGCTGTAACCGTTCGTCGCGCCGAGCACAGGGGAGGTCAGGTCGGTCGCCGGGGTACGGGTCCCGTGGTAGATCTTCTCGGTGATCTGCTTGCGGTCGATCGCCATGGACAGACCCTTGCGGACCTTCTCCACGCCGTCCTTGTTCCACGCCTTCTTGTCGAGCGGGAAGGTGATGGTCTGCACGATGCCCGCGGGCTGCGAGACGTAGTTGCCGCTCAGATCGGCGTCGGCGTTCTTGATCTGCTCTGCGGGGAGACTGTCGAGCACGTCGAGGTTGCCAGCCTGGAGGTCGGAGTACGCGGTGTTGGAGTCCGTGTAGACCTTGAGCAGGACGCCCTTGTTCTTCGGCTTGTCGTCGCCCTTGTAGTGCTTGTTCGGGACGAGCTTCATCTCCGTGCCCTTCTTGTACGAGGTGATCTCGTACGGGCCGTTGCCGACGGGCTTGTCCAGGTAGCCGTCGTGGTCGGAGAAGAACGCCTTCGGCAGCGGCGCGAAGGCCTTATAGCCGAGACGGGTGGGCCAGGTGGACATCTTCTGGGAGAGCTTGACCGTGAAGGTCTGCTCGTCGACCACCTTCAGACCCGAGAGGGTCTTGGCAGTCGGCTGGCCCTTGGCCGGGGCAACCTTGTCGAAGCCCTCGACGTCGGAGAAGAAGTAGCCACCCAACTGCTTGTTCGTGCTCAGAGCGCCGTAATTCCAGGCGTCCACGAAGGATTTGGCGGTTACGGCCTCGCCGTTGGAGAACTTCAGGCTCTTCTTCACCTTAATGGTGAAGGTCTGCTGGTCCTTGGTGCCGATGGATTCGGCGGCGTCGTTCGTCGCCTCGCCGGTCTTCGGGTCGTACTGCTTCAGGTTGCTGAAAATCATGTCCAGCACCTTGCCGCCCTGGACCTCGGTGGTGTTCGCCGGCTCGATCGGGTTCTGCGGGTCACCCCACGCGGCCCGCACTATCCCGGCGTCGGAGCCAGCGTTGTCGCTGTTCCCACCGCATGCCGTTGCTGTCAGAGCAATGGCTATCGCTCCTGCGACCCAAGTGGCGCTCTTGGCACCGCGCATGGGACTGCCTCCTCATGAGTCCAGTTACTACATGGAAAGGAGCCGGTTCCGTGCTGACACCCCTGACAGCTACGACCGGCCCCTGATGCTCGTGAGTCGGCGCTCTCCACAGCGCTGGACCCATTGACCCGAGCTCAATTGGCCCCAGTCTTAGTCACGTTCGCCCCATAAACCACACGTAAGTGATCTCATTTCGATCACATACCGATGATCCACGTCCGGAATCCGGACAAAATAATCCATCTAGGCGGACACGAAGCGGTGCCGGTCGCACCGAAGGAAGCGATCTCGTCCATGCCGTGGACGGTTCAAGAGCACTGCGGGCCCGCCGCGCCCTCGGCCGGGCCCAGCGTTAGGAAACGCCGTCCCTGAACATGCCGATGGCTCGGCGCCCGCTCAGGATGAGCTGGTGCCGAGCCATCGGCATGTTCAGGGACGGGTCAGCAATACTGCTTCTTGACCTTGTAGCCGAGGGACTTCTTACTGACCCTCTCGCCACAGCGCACCGCGCCGTCCACCTTCACACCGAAACTGTGCGCCTTGCCGTTGGAAACCTTCTTGATCCGCGTTCCATCTGAGCTACAGACGGAGCCAGTCCAGTAGCCCGACACGTAGCGACGGCCGCGGTAGAAGTAGTACTGGCCCTTCTTGGTCAGATGGTCCGTGACAGCTACCGACCTAGTCTGCGACCTGCTCTTGTTCCTCGCCAGGTCGAGATTGACCGTCGCCTCCAGGCTGGCGAGAATCTTGGCAGGCCCGGAGTCCCGCTCTGCTGAGCGGGACTCCGGGCCGGACAAGAACCTTGCGAGGCAGAAGCGTCAGCGCTTGGCGCGCGAGTACGCGCGACCGCGCTCCTTCTGGTCCAGGATGACCTTGCGGATACGCACGGTCTCCGGGGTGACCTCGATGCACTCGTCCTCGCGGCAGAACTCAAGGGACTGCTCAAGCGAGAGCTTGCGGGGCGGGACCACGTTCTCGGTGGTGTCCGCGGCCGCGGCGCGCATGTTGGTGAGCTTCTTCTCCTTGGTGATGTTGACGTCCATGTCGTCGGAGCGCGAGTTCTCGCCGACGATCATGCCCTCGTACACCTCGGTGGTCGGCTCCAGGAAGATCACGCCTCGCTCCTGGAGGTTGATCATCGCGAACGGCGTCACGACGCCGGCGCGGTCGGCCACCAGGGAGCCGTTGTTACGGGTGCGCAGGTCGCCGAACCACGGCTCGTGGCCCTCGAAGATGCTGTGCGCGATGCCGGTGCCGCGGGTGTCCGTGAGGAACTCCGTGCGGAAGCCGATCAGGCCGCGGGCGGGCACCACGAACTCCATGCGGACCCAGCCGGAGCCGTGGTTCGTCATGGTCTCCATGCGGCCCTTGCGGGAGGCCATCAGCTGGGTGATCGCGCCCAGGTACTCCTCGGGGGAGTCGATGGTCAGCCGCTCGACCGGCTCGTGGAGCTTGCCGTTGATCTGGCGGGTGACGACCTGCGGCTTGCCGATGGTCAGCTCGAAGCCTTCCCGGCGCATGGTCTCGACCAGGATGGCGAGCGCGAGCTCACCACGGCCCTGGACCTCCCAGGTGTCGGGGCGCTCGGTCGGCAGCACGCGGAGCGAGACGTTGCCGATCAGCTCACGCTCCAGCCGGTCCTTGACCAGGCGGGCGGTGACCTTGTGGCCCTTGCCGCCCTTGCCGACCAGCGGGGAGTTGTTGGTGCCGATGGTCATCGAGATGGCCGGCTCGTCGACCGTGATCAGCGGCAGCGCGATCGGGTTCTCGGGGTCGGCCAGGGTCTCGCCGATCATGATCTCGGGGATGCCCGCGACCGCGCAGATGTCGCCGGGGCCGGCCTTCTCGGCCGGCTTGCGGGTGAGCGCCTCGGTCATCATCAGTTCGGTGATCTTGACGTTCTGCACCGAGCCGTCGCGCTTCATCCACGTGACCTGCTGGCCCTTGCGGAGCTCGCCCTGCTCGACACGGCAGAGCGCGATACGGCCGAGGAAGTTGTCCGCGTCAAGGTTGGTGACGTGGGCCTGGAGCGGCGCGCCCTCTTCGTATTCCGGAGCCGGAACGGAGGCGAGGATCGTCGAGAAGAACGGCTCCAGCGAGTCGCTGTCGGGCGGCGACTGGCCGTTCTCCGGCTTGGTGAGCGAGGCGACACCGTCACGCGCGCAGGCGTAGACGATGGGGAACTCGATCTGGTCCTCGTCCGCGTCCAGGTCGAGGAAGAGGTCGTACGTCTCGTTGACGACCTCGTCGATCCGGGCGTCGGGGCGGTCCGTCTTGTTGATGCAGAGGATCACCGGCAGCTTGGCGTCGAGCGCCTTGCGGAGCACGAAGCGGGTCTGCGGCAGCGGTCCCTCGGACGCGTCGACGAGGAGGACGACCGCGTCCACCATCGACAGACCGCGCTCGACCTCACCGCCGAAGTCGGCGTGGCCGGGGGTGTCGATGATGTTGATCGTGACGACGTCGCCGCCATCCTTCGGGTGGTACTTCACCGCCGTGTTCTTGGCGAGGATGGTGATGCCCTTTTCGCGCTCCAGGTCATTGGAGTCCATCATCCGTTCGTTCAGATGCTGGTGTGCCGCGAAGGCACCGGCCTGCTTGAGCATGCCGTCGACGAGGGTCGTTTTGCCGTGGTCGACGTGAGCGACGATGGCAACATTGCGGATGTCGTGGCGCGTGGGCACTGCGGCGCTTCTCCCGTAATCGTGGGTGGCATCGCGTACGGTCCGGCACGCGCGCCCGCCGGGCAGAACACGCCACGGCCTCACCCCATGGTACGGGCCAGGGGGCGCACGGGCCTCATCGGCGACCCTCAGCACCCCCCAAAACCCTCCTGATCAGGACTTTTCTACCTGCCACGAATGCGCACCCGAGCGGATCGGGGCCGATTATCGGGCCACGGCGACGGCTCCGCGGACCGGTCGGGCGGTGCCGCCGAGCGCGCGCCGCCCGACTTCTCGAAGCCGGATACTTCCGGTCAAAGCCGGATACCTCTCGTAGAAGTCCGGTTACTTCTCGTGGCCGGGTACTTCTCGTGGCCGGTTACTTCTTGTAACCGATGTCCTGATAGCGCGGCGTCGCGAACCCGAACGCTCCCGCGTTCACCAGATCCGGCTTCGCCGCCGCCAGCTGGGGCCGCTGGTAGAGAGGGACGGAGCCCGCCGCCGCCCAGATGCGGGCGTCCGCGCGCTTGACCAGGTCGCGGGAGGCTCCGTCGTCGAGCTCGGAGGCCGCCTGGTCGAAGAGCTGGTCGATGTGGTCCGTGCCGACCCGGGTGTAGTTCTGCTCGACGAGGAGCGAGCCGTCGGCGGCGGGCTCCGGCTTGGCGAAGATGGGGCGCGCGTCGGTGGCCGGGTAGGCGGTGGCGGGCCAGGAGTAGAGGGCGAGGTCGTAGTCGCCCGCGCCGATGTGGTCCTTGAAATAGCTGCTGTCGGAGACCTTCACGATCCGGGTCCGTACGCCGATCGTGTCGAGCATCCCGGAGATGCGGCCGCCGACCTCGCGCAGCGACGCGGAGCCGGGCCCCGAGGGGAGGACGAAGCGCAGGGTGAGCGACTTGCCGTCCTTCATCCGGGCGGCGGGCCGCACCGCGCCCACCGAGCCGCGCCCGCTGGTGGCGGGGTAGGCGGCCGCGAGCGCCGCGGTCCGCCGCGCCAGCGCCTTCTTCGCGGCCCTGGTCGCCCGCTTCGCCGTCCTCTTCGCCGCCTTCCTGGCCTTCTTCTCCTCCTTCTTCGACCGGTACTCCGCCGCCTGCCGCAGCAGCGCGGCGCGCTGGGCCTGCGCGCCGGGCTCGACGCTCAGCCGCCAGGCCGTGTCACGCGCCGCCTGGGCGCCGGCCGCGCGATCGGCCTCGGCGGCCTTCTCGGTGGCCCCGGCACCGGACCCGGCCTCGGCGTCCGTGCCGGACTGCGCGTCCGGCTTCTGCTCGCGCTTCGCGTCGGCCTCGCCCGCACCGGGGCCGGACGGACGGCGCGCGCGCCAGCCCGCCTCGGCCAGCATCGCCTGGGCCGCCTGGGCGTCCTGTCCGCCGAGTGCGCCGCTGTTGTCCTGATAACCGCGCTGCCCGGCCATCAGCAGATGGCTGCCCAGCGGCTCGGCCGGCAGGTGCAGCGGCTTCAGGACGAGATCGGCGAGCTCCTCGCGGTCGATCGCGCGGGCCACCGCCCGGCGCACCTGCTCGTCGGCCAGCGGTCCCGCGCTGCCGTTGAGCGCCAGCTGTGTATAGCCGGGTGCCAGGGCCTTGCGGACCGCGAGGGCCCGGAGCCGGCGCAGCGCACGATCCTTGGCCCGGGTCTTCAGCACCACCGCCCTGGCCTCGGCGCGCGCGGACTTCGAACCGCCGTGCCGGACCGCCCACAACTTGAGGGAGGCCGCCGCCTCGTCGCCGTTCGCCCGGGGCGCGTCGTCCGACGCTTTGTCCCGTCGGGTGATGCGGCGCGCGTCCCGCGGATCGATGTCGGCCAGGTCGAGCTTCCCGGAGGCGAGCGCGGTGTCCCGCTCGGCACGCGGGACGGCTTGCAGCACGAGCTTGTCGAGCTTGGCGCGCCCGCCCCACCACTCGGGGTCGCG
Organism: Streptomyces sp. H27-D2; assembly: GCF_035828615.1. Lineage (NCBI taxonomy): Bacteria > Bacillati > Actinomycetota > Actinomycetes > Kitasatosporales > Streptomycetaceae > Streptomyces > Streptomyces sp. H27-D2. The sequence goes on from NZ_JAYMZR010000050.1 coordinate 47,177, forward strand.
GACGAGCGTGACCCTGCCCTTCTTCTTGTTCCTGCTCTTCACGGCGAACGGCCCGGCGCTCTGCGTGAGCTTCTTGCGCGAGCGGTCGTTGAAGCGGTGCGGGCTGCCCATCACGCTCTTCGGGTAGAGCGGTGTGAACAGCGAGCGCCAGTCGGCGTACGGCTTGCGGAAGGTGACCTTGACCTCGTGCGCGTTCGCGCCCCGCTCGACCTTCCCGATCCGCTCGTAGCCGGCGTTGCGCGCGGTCCAGTAACCGTTGTCCCGGCCGCTGAGCGCCTTCCACTGGGCCTTGAAGTCCGACACGCCGATCGCCCGGCCGTTGTTCCAGGCCGCCTCGGGGTTGAGCTGGTAGACGACGGTCTGCTTGGGCTCGCGGTCGACGATGCCGGCGGCGTCCAGGTAGTCCGGGTTGCGCTGCGGGCGGCCGTGCTCGTCGAGGGTGAACAGGGCCGGGAGCACGGCGCCGGCCACCCGGTCGGTGCCCTCGTCCGCGTCGGTCTGGAACACGTTGTAGGTGGCGGGCCGCTCGCGGACCGCCCAGTGCACCGTGCCGCCCGTACGCACCTTGTCGCGGGAGGTGGCGGCGATGTCCTGGACGACCGGCGCCCCCACCATCTCCTCGCCGCCCGAGCCGCACCCCGCCAGCGCCGGCAGCGGGAGCAGCGCCCCGGCCGCCAGCAGCGCGGCGCAGCGCAGGCCGCGCGCGGTCGCGGTGTTACGGGGGCCACCCGGGCCACGGGACCTACGGGCCGCCTGGCCGGCGCTCGCGTCGGCGGCTCTCACGTCCGTGGCTGCTCCCGGGACCGTACGGGCTTCGCGGCCCGTGTCCCCGTTCGTGTCGCCGTCGATGGGCATGGCTGTACCTCCAGGGCTCGCCGCGCGGCCTCCCGGGGAAGTCGGCCGAGGATGATCACATTTGGCGCATTCTGCGGCTCATCGCATCTATCGCTGACCCACTGAAAGCGACCGGCGGCACTCCGCGACGGCGACACGACGGCCGCGGCCCGGATGCCACCCGCCCGGCTCAATCGGGACGAAGAGCGTTGCTCAATCCGGACGAATGGCTCTGTTCGTGGAGAAAGCAACCGGAAAACATACCCTCGCGTGGGTACAATCACGACAGATCCCTTCCCAACGGGGAGTGCGACGCGCCACACTTCCGGGGTCCGGGGGCAGGACCCCGGACTACTCGGCGACGCGCCCGCACATTGCCCGCCGCAGCTGCGAGGTGGAGGCAAGTCATGTCCCTGCAGGACGATTTGACGGCAGCTCAGCGCTGCCTCGACGACCTGGTCCGCTCCATCGGCCGACTCGAAGCGCGGATCGGCTCAGGTCTGGAGATCCGGCGGGTCCGGAGCGACACGGACCACCTGCGCGAGAGTCTCGCGCTGCTGCACGACTCCGCTCCCCCCGACCGTGAGCGGAGCGGCCGACCCGCCATGGTCACGATCCCCGACGCGCCGTACGACAGCGCGCTGTGGACGGACGTGGACGACGAGGGGCTGGGGGCGCAGGACCGGCACGCCCCTTAGCCCCGTCCGACGAACCTCGGCCCCGCCCCGCTCCGGCGACCTCCCAGGCGTCCGGCACGCACGGCCCCGCACCGGCGGCGGCCGGGTCAGCCGTACGCCCGCCGCGGACGCCGGAGCGGCGCGAGCCGTACGGGGCCGTCCGGGCGGCCCCGCGCGAGCGCGCCTCGTCGCCCGGCGGCCGGCTTGCGGGCGTCCCGGCGGCCCGCGCCGACGCCGGCCGGACACCGGCCCGGAGGCCCGCGAGCGGCGGCCCCGCCCGGCGCGGGCGAGCCCGTTCGCCAGATCAGGACCAGCGACCATCCCCGACCACGGAGCCCCCTTTGGCAACCGGCACCGAACCCAAACCCTCAGCGGGCGCGTACGGAGTGCGCTCCGCCACCCGCGCCGCGATCCCGGCCCGGCATCTGCGCACCGACCGGTGGTGGCTCGCGCCCGCCGCCACCGCGGCCGGGCTGTTCGCCTTCATCGTGTACTCGACGTGGCGGGCCTTCTGGAACGCCGACTACTACGACGCCCCGTACGTCTCACCGTTCTACTCGCCCTGCCTGGCGGACAACTGCGAGTCGATGCGCAACGGCCCGAACCTGGACGTCTTCGGCAGCTGGTGGGGGCTCTCGCCCGCGCTGCTGATCCTGATCTTCCCGCTCGGCTTCCGGCTGACCTGCTACTACTACCGCAAGGCGTACTACCGGGGATTCTGGGCCTCGCCGCCGGCCTGCGCGGTCGCCGAGCCGCACAAGAAGTACACCGGCGAGACCCGTTTCCCGCTGATCCTGCAGAACATCCACCGGTACTTCTTCTACGCCGCGGTGCCGGTCGCGGGCATCCTGACGTACGACACCGTCCTGAGCTTCCGCGACGAGCACTACGAGTGGGGCCACATGGGCCTCGGGACGATCATCTTCCTCGTCAACATCACGCTGATCTGGGCCTACACGCTGTCCTGCCACTCCTGCCGGCACATCGTCGGCGGGCGGCTCAAGCACTTCTCCAAACATCCCGTGCGCTACCGGATGTGGAATCTGGTGAGCCGGCTCAACGAGCGCCACATGCTCCTGGCCTGGGTCTCGCTGGTCAGCGTCGCCCTCGCCGACTTCTATGTGTATCTGCTGGCCAGCGGCGCCTTCGACGACCCAAGACTGTTTTGAGAAGTCTGTTGAGCGGGACTGTGGGCGGGACTTCGAAGGGGACAGGGAAATGACGCAAGTCGAACGGCAGTCGTGGGACGTCGTCGTGGTCGGTGCGGGCGGCGCCGGGCTGCGCGCCGCGATCGAGGCCCGCGAACAGGGCATGCGGGTCGCGGTGATCTGCAAGTCACTGTTCGGCAAGGCCCATACGGTGATGGCCGAGGGCGGCATCGCGGCCAGCATGGGCAACGTCAACGAGGGCGACAACTGGCAGGTGCACTTCCGCGACACGATGCGCGGCGGCAAGTTCCTCAACCACTGGCGGATGGCGGAGCTGCACGCCCGCGAAGCACCGGACCGCGTCTGGGAGTTGGAGACTTGGGGCGCGCTCTTCGACCGGACGCCGGACGGCCGGATCTCGCAGCGCAACTTCGGCGGTCACGAGTATCCCCGGCTCGCGCACGTCGGCGACCGGACCGGCCTGGAGCTGATCCGCACCCTCCAGCAGAAGATCGTCTCGCTCCAGCAGGAGGACCTGCGGGAGTTCGGCGACTACGAGGCCCGGCTGAAGGTCTTCCAGGAGTTCACGGTCACCCGGGTGCTCAAAGAGGGCCCCACTGAGGGCGCAGAGGGCGCCGGGGCCGCCGCCGGCGAAGCCGCGCAGCGCGTCGCGGGGGTCTTCGGGTACGAGCGCGAGTCCGGCCGGTTCTTCGTCATCGAGGCCCCGGCCGTGGTGCTCGCCACCGGCGGCATCGGCAAGTCCTTCAAGGTGACGTCCAACTCCTGGGAGTACACCGGGGACGGGCACGCGCTCGCGCTGCTCGCCGGGGCGCCGCTGATCAACATGGAGTTCGTGCAGTTCCACCCCACCGGGATGGTCTGGCCGCCCTCCGTGAAGGGCATCCTCGTCACCGAGTCGGTGCGCGGCGACGGCGGGGTGCTGCGCAACAGCGAGGGCAAGCGCTTCATGTTCGACTACATCCCGGACGTCTTCAAGGAGAAGTACGCGCAGTCCGAGGAGGAGGGCGACCGCTGGTACGAGGACCCGGACCACAACCGCAGGCCGCCCGAACTGCTCCCCCGCGACGAGGTCGCCCGCGCGATCAACTCCGAGGTCAAGGCGGGCCGCGGCACCCCGCACGGCGGTGTGTTCCTGGACGTCTCGACCCGGATGCCCGCCGAGACGATCCGCCGCCGGCTGCCGTCCATGCACCACCAGTTCAAGGAACTGGCGGACGTGGACATCACCGCCCAGCCGATGGAGGTGGGCCCCACCTGCCACTACGTGATGGGCGGCATCGCCGTCGACCCGGACAGCGCCGCGGCGGCCGGCGTGCCCGGCCTCTATGCGGCCGGTGAGGTCTCCGGAGGCATGCACGGCTCCAACCGGCTCGGCGGCAATTCGCTCTCCGACCTGCTGGTCTTCGGCCGCCGCGCGGGGCTGCACGCGGCCCGGTACACCCTCGGCCTGGGCGACGCGCGCCCCGAGGTGGACGACGCCCAGGTGGACCTGGCGGCGGTGGAGGCGCTGCGCCCGTTCAGCGCGGAGACCGCCGATCCGCAGCAGGCGTCGAGCGCCGCCGAGAACCCGTACACCCTGCACCAGGAACTCCAGCAGACGATGAACGACCTGGTGGGCATCATCCGCCGGGCGGACGAGATGACCGAGGCGCTGCGCCGGCTGGCCGATCTGGGCGTACGCATCCGGCAGGCCGGCGTCGAGGGGCACCGGCAGTTCAACCCCGGCTGGCACCTCGCGATCGACCTGCGCAACATGCTGCTGGTCAGCGAGTGCGTAGCGCGGGCGGCGCTGGAGCGCACCGAGAGCCGCGGCGGGCACACCCGCGACGACCATCCGGAGATGGACCGGCAGTGGCGGCGGGTCAACCTCTACTGCCGGCTGACCGAGCCCAACGGCGGGCTGAACGTCCTGGACCCGGCGCTCGGCCGGATCAAGCTGGAGCGGCGCGAGGTGACGCCGATCCGGCCCGATCTGCTGGAGCTGTTCGAGACGGACGAACTGGTGAAGTACCTGACGGACGAGGAGCTGAGCCGGTGAGCGGGTACGAGGCGCACTTCAAGGTGTGGCGGGGCGACGCGGAGGGCGGCGGCCTGCGGGACTTCCAGGTGGAGGTCAACGAGGGCGAGGTCGTGCTCGACATCATCCACCGCTTGCAGGCGACCCAGACGCCAGATCTCGCGGTGCGCTGGAACTGCAAGGCGGGCAAGTGCGGTTCGTGCAGCGCCGAGATCAACGGACGGCCCCGGCTGCTGTGCATGACCCGGATGTCGACCTTCGAGCGGACGGACGTCATCACCGTCACCCCGATGCGGGCCTTCCCGGTCATCCGGGACCTGGTGACGGATGTGTCCTTCAACTACGCCAAGGCGCGCGAGATCCCGGCCTTCGTGCCGCCCGCCGACCTGAAGCCGGGCGAGTACCGGATGGCGCAGCAGGACATCGAGCGCTCGCAGGAGTTCCGCAAGTGCATCGAGTGCTTCCTGTGCCAGGACACCTGCCATGTGGTCCGCGACCACGAGGAGAACAAACCGGCGTTCGCCGGGCCGCGCTTCCTGATGCGCATCGCGGAACTGGACATGCACCCGCTCGACGCGGCGGCCGAGACGGGTCTCGACCGTAAGTCCTCCGCCCAGGACGACCACGGGCTCGGGATGTGCAACATCACCAAGTGCTGCACCGAGGTCTGCCCGGAGCACATCAAGATCACCGACAATGCGTTGATCCCGCTGAAGGAGCGGGCTGCGGATCGTAAGTACGATCCGCTGGTCTGGCTGGGGGACAAGATCAGGCGTCGGAACGGGTGAGCTTGGGGGCGCGCGGGGCGGGACCGTAAGCGCGGGGTGGATCGTAAGCGCGGGACGGGACGGGCCCGCGCGGAATCCCGCGCCGCCCCGCACGCCCTCTCCCTCCCCCCGCGCCGGCGCGGGGGGGGTGCCCCTATGTCTTTCGTCAACCCCGAGCTGCCTGTCTTGTGATGATTCGTCCATGTCGGGTTCATGC